>NZ_JBSXNR010000071.1:0-80385 GCF_056857735.1 Flagellimonas sp. L-11 | reverse complement strand
TCCCATCGCCCTGACCCACTTCTCATTGCCCTTGGCGGATATCAATGCTGCCTCAAACTCTATGGGCGACCCATTTTCCATTGCCGAGCTTATGGCTTCCTTGACCCTTTCCCTGTGGTCCTCCCTGTAAAATTCAATGGCGCCTTCCAGCTCCGGCCCATAGCTCAGCGGGTCGGTCCCATAAATTTGGTGCACCCCTTCCGACCATGTCAGCTTTTCATATACTTCATAGGTTTAGGGTTTGTTGTGCATATATCCGTTTGCTTCCATCTTCCAAATAAGTCACCCTAATGTGCCCTTGCCCCAGATGTATATCTTCCGGGATGTTTATATCAAAGGTTGCATACCTTAGATTGCCTGGTGTGTAAATTGCAAATCCTTTTATGGTATTCAGGAGTACCGGCGATCCCTTTAGGGGGATGTATTCCATCACGATGGAACCATAGGAGGAAACATTCCCGCTTCTTCGGAAGGCCATTGTTAGGGTAAAACGATCCTTTTGGAGATTTTTCAATTCAAGGGAATCAATGGAAACCTTGATTTCAGGCTTACCAATTCTTATGATATTGGCAATGGAAATGCCATAAACATAATTCAATTTAATTTTGATTTGGTCAGTGACAGGTTCTCCGGTTTGGGCCCGATCAGGGTTCCGGGGCCCCAATACGGGCCTAAAGTACAGATGAGACCTATATTCGCCCTTTTCCAATGAATTTCCGTTGACCATTTGTATCTTGACCACTTGTGATTCTCCGGGGGATAGTGTTACACGTCGCGGGAAAACACGCAAAAATTTTGAGGCCAGGTTGTGGGAGGCCTCCAAAGTATCGAGTTCCACCAACCGACCATCCGATACCATTTCCATTTCGATATGGGATATCCGGTAGGTCGTGGTATCCGTTCCGATATTGCTAATGTGCAGGGTTTTGACTTTTTGAAGGGATCCGTCAAAGACAATGCGTTTGGGAAAAACCAACAGATCCCCCTGTGCACAAATGCTTGACGATGTGAAGGCTACCAATAAAAATAATGGGAAGGGTTTGAACCGGCCCGTAGTAAAATTCCTGATTATATTCATACCCTTAAAATTTGGATGTCCATAGAATTCTATGGACATCCGGTCTTAAAATTGGTTACAACCCTTTTTTGGTTTTAAGAGGTCGCACAAGGGCTATCCCACTCTTAAATCCACCAGGGAAAGAGATTGTCCAAACGAAGGGCCTTGAAAATGGATCCTGCTTTTCGATACCCAGTATCATCAACTACCATATTACGCTCTCGAATTGACATTCTTTTAGGAAACGATCTTATAGGTTAATTGTAATTAACCGTTACCGTAAGGTCGGATGCATTGGTATAAGTCCCTGAAGCTTGGGCTGCTGCAAGGTTCAGCGTCGCACCAACATTGACTGTTTCAGCACCGGCTGTCAAAGTACCGGTTCCGGACGGAGTACTGGTAAAAGTGTCCACGGTCATGGTATTGACCCCGCTATCGTTCAAGGTTATCGAACTGGGCAAGGTTATCGAATAGGTATAACCGGCTTCACCGGTTATATTGAAGGCTGCCGCATTAACGGTGCCTGTTGTAGCGGGAATAGTGGCTCCGCCCGTAACAGTTCTAGTACCACCGGGTGCCAATACGACAGTACCCGAGGTGGATGCACTTACCGCAACATTACCGAAGCTCATATCTGCGGATTTGGTAATGGCAATGGGGGCAACCACTGTGGCCGTGGTGCTGGCACTTGCTGATTCCTGGGCATACAGACCACTAAACGACCCAACCACCGCAAACATAATAAAGTAAACTACTTTTTTCATACAAAATTGATTTTTGTATTATTTGTCTTACAAAAGAAAGAATATTACCTTATTAAAAACGACAAAAAGCATATATTTTCGATAAATTACCCTTTTTTTTAATAAGTATCCCCTAAAAAAAGTTGTGTTCACTAGCAAATAGTGGAAAACTGAAGCTAATGTAGCTTAAATTTCAACTATTTGGACACCTAACTTTGGAGCCCCAATGGAAAGCAACAAAAACCCCAAAAAGCCATAAAAATCCTTAGGGAGCCATATCGGTGGTAGCGCATAATGAAGTATATTTAAAAAAGAATGAACAAAGACCATCCGTATGCGAGCAATACTTGGTGAAATTTTCATCCATGATCCGTCGCAGCCCGTTTATACCAAGGAAGCACTGTTGCGGTTGGACATGAAGATGGCCTTCATGCAACGTTTGGCCCGCCACTTAGGACTGCTCTTCATAGATGGGGAGGCTTCGGAAGGCAATCTGTGCTATGCCTTTGAACCAGGGCTGAACCCAGATTATATCAGCTCATTTACAAAGGAGGACATCAAGAGGTTTCTCGAAAGGACCTTGACAGCCTCCCGTTTCCATATGGGAAGGTATGCCGTGGAATTCCCAAAATCCCTGCATTTGGAATAACATCCGCGTGAAAAAACCAACACCCGGACAAAATTATGAAGAAAAGGGACAGACAAGCCCAAATGGCTAGGATTGTATCCCTTTTTAGTGTAGCATACCCTGTTATCCTAGCCCCTGGGCTCTGTACAGATTGTCAAAACAAAGGTACTGGCCATTACCATAACCACCAATGGTCTTGTATCCGGTATGGTTGAAAACAATAGCCAAGTCCCGACAGGGTGTCACCGTATTGGGCCGCCGATAGCGCACCAATTATATACTGAACGGGCATCCAATACCAAGGATTGGAATCACGACAGTCCCCCAAACACTTTATGTGAAACTAAAATCACAGCTCTTCCTTATTGAGTTTATCTATAAAATAAGAGGGCAAGATTCCCAAACGTTTTTTAAAGGCAGAATAAAACGTATTGAGGTTATTAAATCCGCTTGAAGTTGCAATATAGGATAACTTATTTTTACGGTACTCTTTATCCTCCAACAATCTATTTAAAAGATGATTTATCCGAAGCCCGTTAATATAATTATTAAAATTGGACTTTTTCTCATGGTTGATTACCTGAGAGAGGTATTTCTGGTTTGTTTGCAATAGATCTGCCAAACTGCGCAGATTACATTTAGGGTCAAGAAAAAAAGCTTCTTCTTCCAGCCTATTGAGTTTGGTAAGAATTATTTCCTTTATATCCTCATCCAGATAATCCTTGCCGGGAATAGGTTTGGCAATTTGTCCATTGGGTCTATTTTCCTTCCCGATGGCAAACTTCTTTTTTTGACCAAGTTTTTCAACAGCCAGCTCCCGTGTTCTATAATATAATAGCTTATTTTTCCTCTTCACCTTAAAGTATGAAAGTGTTGCAAAAAATCCAAACACCAAGAGAATGGCCAATATTATGGTTAGGAAACGATATCGTTCTTCTTGCGACTTGGATTTAAGTTCCAAAATTTCCTTTTGTCTGGATATTTGTGAAATGCGCCTACTAGCCTCCAATATCCTTAATCGCTGTTCGGATTCGATGGTGAAAAGCGAATCCTTTAGGGATAAATGCAAATTGGAGAAATGAAGCGCTTCTTCGGTATTGCCCATTGACATGTTAATGGTAGACAAGGATTTGCTCACTTCCTTAATAACATCAAACGCTTTGATTTTCTTTGCTGCCTGATAGGCCTTATTATATTCAATTATGGCACTTAGGCTATCACCTTTGTGCAAACTTAGAGCAGCCATTAAAACATGTGCTCTCGGCTTTCTAAACCTATAGTTGTTGGAATCGATTAATACCATTGCCCTATCCAAAAATTCCGCTGCCTTTTCCAACTCCGATTCTTCCAAGTAAATGGCCGCTATGTTCATGTACACGGCACTTTGGATATAATTGCCCGGGGCATCTACAGAACTTTCCAACTCCAGATAAAAATCATAGATTTCTCGAGCTTTTTTACTCCCTTCAAGTTTATGGGTCATTCTGGCTATTTCATCTACTTTTGGAAAAATAAACCTAGCTTCTTTCAACTCCAATATATAGCCAAGTCCCTTTAAGCAATTGTCAAGTGCCTTTTGATAATCTCCCATTCTCAAATAGAAATGGGATATTGCAGAATATGCCCGCATTAAACAGTATCGATCATTTAGCCCCTCCCCTTTCTCCAGTAAATTCAAGGCAGTTTCATAGGCCAGGTCATACTCGCCCCTTTCAGTAAAGATATACGACCTGAGTGTTTCGCTATCGGCTTCTATTTTACCAAATAATGTACATTTATCATCTGATTCAACTTGATTTATAATGTCCAATGCATTATCAAATTCACCATGAACGAAAGATATGAACGCCTGATTTAAGGATGCTCTCAAAAACCCTCTATCATAACCCAAATCGGTTGCAAGCCGATATGCTTCGTCATTGTATTTTTTGGCAAGTTCGGTCGATTTAAAAATATAGTGAATGAACAAATCCAGACAAGCGTCCACCCTATGTTCTCCCTTTGATCGGGCGTGGTTTTCCAGTAGGGTTTCCTGACTTAGAAAACTATGGTTATCCACCATTTCCTTTATACCCTTTAAATAGGGCGCAAGTCTATTTGAAGAGACTTCTTGGCAATATATTGGCATAATGGCCAAATACAGCAATATGGCCACTTTGTGTTTTAATGACATGTTGAGCGTTAGTTAGTTTGGTTGCATAACACAAGTGATTATACTTGAAAGGCATTCCATTGTTTAAAAATGCATTTCCATAATACTTATGAAGTTGGTTCGATACAATCTACGATTTAATTTTGTTTCCGTACAAATTCACCCAATCATTTTATATCGGATAAATAATTGTAGTGCTTGCATTTTATACATTTGGCAAGATTACATGGAAGACAGCCCTCATTTTTGTGTCATTCACAAAAACGGGTAATCATCATTGTAAGAAAATCGTTGATATTTATGTCCTTCAAAAAAAAAGCAATGCTGGAATACTACAACATTGCTTTTGAACTAAACTTGAATTAAATCTCAACTAACTCAAAATTTTATGGGTTTTAATCCAATTGTAATTTTCGAGAGAAGTTAAAACTGGATAATAAACTATCTTCATTAAATATACCTCATTCAAAGTATTCAAAAACAATTAATTGGGAGATTAAAAATCAAATTCATGAATTTTAGCACCAGTTCCCACAATGCATGTGATTTTTTTTATGAAGGATGGATAATCCAATTAAAATGCGATGTTCACGCCATTAGTTGAATTGGTTTTATCTTTAAAAACCAAGAGCTTGTCCTTATTTTGTGTCACGAAAAAAAGATAGCCGCCCAATGCGTGGTTTACCCTCACAATGGACTTGGCATCACCTGGGACCAAAAATCCGCTGGCCGATGTTTTTTCACGTATAAAACCTCCTTGCCCGTTACCTTTTAAGAGTATGCCGTTAAGGGCATCGTATCTTCCAATAAAAGTTTCATTCCCAAAATCGTTCCCTATCCCAATAATATCCTTGTGGCCATCTCCATCCATATCCCAAAGCAATATATCGTTTAAAGGTGCCAGTTGCGCCGCAGTGGGCAAAGGGTGAAGATCAAATTTACCGTTGCCCAGATTTTCCAAATAGGCACTTTTATCAAAATTACCCTTTAAGATTAGGGCATTCTTGATTTCCTCCTCACTGAATAAAGTGCTGAAAGTAGCTTCTGCATATTCCTTAAAATAGTCAAACTTTTTTCTAAACAAGGGGCTTTGCAGGTTTAAATCACCCCAATAATTGAAAGGATACGGTCTATATGTTCCCCTATCGTCTTTAATATAAACAAAGCAAATGGGGTCTTGACTACCATTTTTGTCAAAATCCTTGCCTACCATATGGACAGGCCGTTCCTTGGATGGTTGGAAAAAATTGTTGCTGCCCAAATTTCCGGCAACAAAATCCATATCCCCGTCCCCGTCCATGTCGCTGGATTTTATGCATTCCCACCAACCGATATAATCATCAATTCCAGTTTCTTTACTTATTTTAAAGGATGTTGTTTCATTTTTGAAAAAAGTAATGGGCATATATTCCCCCAAGACTATCAAATCTGGCCTATTGTCCCCATCGTAGTCGGACCATATTGCATCTGTTACCATTCCGACCTTATATAAATCTGGCGCATATTCACGGGTAATATCCCTTAAGACACCTTTATCGTTTTTCAATAAATAGCTTTTTTCAGCTGCCGGGTATTTACCTGCTGGTGTCCGTCCTCCGACAAATAAGTCCAAATAGCCATCCTGATCAAAATCCACGGATTTCACCACCGACCCACTTGTACTTATCTCGGGCATCCTGTCAGGATCCACGACAAAGTTTCCATGTCCATCATTAATAAGAATCCGGTCTTTGTAAAATTCACTGCCGGGATCAAACTCATTGCTCCCAGAAACCAAGTATAGGTCCAGGTCCCCATCATTGTCCAGATCAAACAACTCCATATCCACTTCCTCGTAGCCCATGTCCTGTTCGTTTTCGAATATCATGTGCCCTTCAAAATTTCCATTTGCATCTTGCATATACAATACGGGGGAATGGTTTGCCGAACTTCCAACAATGACATCTTCGTATGAGTCGCCATTGATATCACCCACGGCCAAACAGGGGCCATGTTGTGAAAATTTATGGGGCAGGGTTCGTTGCTGGGTGTTAAAATCTACAAAATCCTGCTCCACATGCTCATAGTTTATACCCAACTGATCTGAAACTTCGGATAATTCCGGGTCCTCCAACGAGTCCATATTAATTCTCAACATGTCCGCATTGCTCAGGATTTCACTAGTTTCATAATCAATCTCAATCAATTGATTGGGTCGAATATGGTTCAGTTTATGATAATTTCCATCAGGCCATTGTATTTCAAGCCCGGAAATCATTTCATCGGATCCTATTCCAAAATGAACAATAGGTTCCATGGAGGACATGTAACCCCTACTGAGGTAATGTTGGTAATATTGCTTTTTCCCTTTACCATAGCGGATCAAAACCTTTGCTCCAATGGCCAATGGGTTTCCTTTATTTCCCTTTAAAAGGACCCTTAGAAAATTATTGTTCCCAAAAGACCCGGATTCCGACCGGTTTTTAAAAATGAATGCTTCTTCATTGATATTATTGACAACATAATCCAGATCTCCATCCAAATCCAGGTCGGCGTAAGCTGCTCCATTGGAAAAGGAGGGAATATTCAATCCCCAGGCATTCCCTACTTCTTCAAAGGTCCAGTCCCCTTTATTTCTGTATCCATAATTTGGTATTTTAACCACCGGGATGGAGTCCAATATCTGAGCGGGGGTCAAAAATGATGCAGCGCCCAACCTAAAGTCGCCAAAATCCCTATCGGTAATGTCCCTCGGAAAACCATTTGTAATCAATAAATCCCGAAATCCATCATTGTCTACATCCACGAAAAGTGGGGCCCAACTCCAATCGGTTTTGGAGACTCCCGCCATCAGGCCAATCTCACTAAAATTACCTCCAGAGCTCGATCCCTTGTGCAGCATATTTCGCATATATTGGTACTGATAACCAAAGCGTTCGTTCAAGGTATACTCAAGGTAATTGGTTCGGCCTATGGTTGTTTTCATTCTTTGGTTGCTTTCCCCCAACATATCCAAAGTTATAATGTCAAGCAAGCCGTCATTGTCATAATCGGCAATGTCCGATCCCATTGAAAACTTACTCTGGTGCTTTATATAGTCCTCAATTTGATTTGTAAATGTTCCGTCTTTATTGTTCATGTACAATAAATCGTTGGTCAAATAATCATTGCTGACATGGATATCCGGCCAACCATCATAGTTTAAATCCGAAACAGCCAGCCCCAGACCAAAACCTTCATGCACTATACCAGCCCCAATGGTCACATCGCTAAAGGTTCCGTTCCTATTATTATGGTAAAGCCTATCATTGCTTTTTGCAGATCCATCATTGATTTTTGGACGATAATTGGAGGGCAATGTATGTACTTGTTGGTTGTTGAGTACATATAAATCCAAAAGCCCATCCTTATCATAGTCAAAAAAAGTAGCGTTCATACTATTTCCGGGGTCATCGATACCGTACTCAGCGGCCATTTCACGGAACTTGGGCACTCCGTTCTTATCAGATCCCTGATTGACGAAAAGCAGGTTCCTTCTTTGATCTCCTTTTTCTTTCATGGCCGTACAGATGTATGCATCGAGCCAACCATCCAAATTAATGTCGACAACCGCAACTCCTGTACACCAATTATTATCTGCCGCGATACCAGAATCCTTGCCAACTTCCTTAAATTTAAAATCGCCTTCATTTAAATAAAGCTGGTTCGCCACTTGGTTGCCAGTGAATAAAATGTCGCTTTTGCCATCATTGTTAAAATCAGCTACGGCTACACCTCCGCCGTTAAAAATATATTCATTTGTTAGAATATTGAAACTATCGGTTTCCACAATCCTATTGTTAAAATATATGCCCGTACTATCGGCATTCAGTTGCTTGAACAATACCTGAGGTTTTTTTTGGCATGAGAATACCAAAACATAAATAACAATAAGGGTGATACTCTTTTTCATTTTTGACCTATTATCAATATTCACTTATCCTGATCTGTTCTCGAAAGTTCAAGGCACTTAATTCCAAAAGGCCATGATATGAAATTATCAAGGCCTTTTGATTTTAAGTGTTAAAAATATTTATTTTACCTATTAGTAGGCAGGGTCTTGTGTCAAAGTAGGCTGACCATCTTTTACCGATCTATCTATTGCCTCAATCGGAATGGGGAAAAATTCATTTTTCCCCTCTTGAAAGGATCTGCCCTCCAAATACGTTCTATGTTCGGACTCACTTTGTATATATTGGTTTAAAACTTCAGCAGCTATGCCCCAACGTTGAAGATCAAAAAATCGATGTCCTTCCATGGAAAATTCCAATCTAGTTTCAAAACGTACGGCTCTCCTGGCCATGTCCTTATCCGTCCATGGTGATTCGTACTCGGAAATTTCATAATTGGCCGCTGGTTCACCATCGACGATGGTGAAATCGTTTCTTTCCTCACCTTGCGTGGCCAATGGAACAAAGCCTTCCGGATTGGCCGCCCTGGCCCTAATCCGATTTACCAAGCCCCTGGCAACCTCCAGATCGCCGATTTCCACTTCGACTTCGGCAAGCCATAGAATGATCATGTCCAAACGCATGATCCTGTAGTTGTTGGCCGATAGATTTCCCCATCCGCCTTGTCCAAAGGCCTCTGGTTCTGCCACATGCTTCATACTAAAAAAAGGTCCGGCATAGGTCAGGTCACGTACAAAATCGGTCTGATAAATTTTAAATCCTTTGTATAGAATCCCCGGTCTGCCCACGGAATGGTCCAATCTTGGGTCCACTGGACCGTCATATGTTGACAATGTGGTAACAGGATCAACGGTAGCCGGCACATCTTCATCATCAAAGGTCTCCAACATGGGAAGCCCGCCCTCTGTTTTAAAAGCATTTACCAGGTTTTGTGATACCTGATAAAATCCACAGCAGCCCCATGGATCGGTATAGGGGTGTGCAAGACCAATACCTCTATTGGCCGCATCTCCCGTGGCACTGCTAATGGCGTACTGGACTTCAAATATGGATTCCGAATTGTTTCGGGTAGCGACCAAAAAATTGTCTTGGTACTTTTCTTCCAAAGAGAAGGGGCCATTGTTTAGAATGTCTTCCAAAATGGGTTTTGCCTCCTGTAATTTCGTTGTGTTCGCAGAACCGTCCGAATTCCATCCCTGATACATTTTGGCCTTGGCCAAAAAGGCTTTGGCGGCCCAACTTGTTGGTCTGCCAACTTCGCTTTGCGTCTCGGGCAACACTGCGGCCGCGGCTTCAAAATCAGCTTCGATCAATGGCCAGATTTCCCGGTCATTGGGCACCTTGGTACTTTCAAGGTCGTTCAATTCAAAATCCTCATCACTGATATAAGTGGGCATTCTCCACATTTTTCTTGCCTCAAAGTGAAACAGCCCCCGCAAAAACCTGGCTTCTGCGATTATCTGTTGTTTTTGCTCCTCTGTAGCATCCTCAACTTTCTCCAAAGTATTTATGACATTATTGGTGGCAGCGACCCCTTTGTAAAGCCCTCTCCATTTATCCCTTACGTGAACATTGAACGACTGAAAGTCGTATGCCTCAATAAAGGATTGTTCAGGTTGATCCCCAGCATCTGTGCCCTTAAGAGCATCATCGGAAGCCAGGTTGAACACCCAGTTATGAATATCATTATGCCATGTCTGTCCCTCCAAACCGCCACCGGGGAGCATCGTATAGGCTCCGAGCAGAAGACCGTTGACGCCATCCAAAGTAGCAACATCCGCTTCACTGAACTGGCCCTGTGGCTGTCTATCCAAAAAATCGTTATTACAGCTCAATACCAAAGCAATCACGCCAAGTATTCCAAGTAAAGTCGAAATTATCTTTTTCATTTTTATAAACATTTAATTTGTATTATTTAAGTGTAACATTTAACCCTAGCGTTATCGTTTTTGATACTGGTTGGGCTCCGCCATCATAACCTAAAGTTAGGTTTCTTCTTGAGTCGTCCGCATTGCTCAATTGAACTTCCGGGTTAAGGCCCGAATATTTGGTAAAAGTGGCCATGTTTTGGGCCTGCACGTATACTTGAGCCTTGTCCAGACCCACTGTGGATAATATTTTATCGGGGAAATTATAGGTCAATTGTATATTCTTCAGTCTGAAGAAACTTCCATCCTCGATCAAGTAGGATGAAGGCCTGCTACTGATTTGATCATTGGCGTCCATAATCGGGGAAGTGGCATTGGGGTTGGCCGCCACCCAAGTACTTGGGTCTGCCGTTGGATTGGTCGGTTGCCATGCATCGAACAATGCCCTGGTGCTCCGGTTACCTTGAAAGGTATTGAAATCTGCAAAATATCTCACATAGTTGAATACGTCATTCCCTTGGGAGCCATTACCAAAGATGTTCAATTCCAAGTTTTTATAGCTTAAATTAATATTGACACCATAAGTGAAATCAGGGTGGGGACTTCCAATAACAGTCCGGTCATCGTCGTTAATGACACCATCGTTGTTAACGTCGGCCACCTTGAATTTACCGGGGGCATTATAATCTCCGTAAGGTGCCCAGGCATCAGCTTCTGCCTGGGATTGGAAAATCCCCAAGTTTCTGAACCCATAAAAAGAGGATAAGGGCAAGCCTGCCTCGGTTATGGACAGTGCAGGTATTCTCCTACTTTGACCAAAAATTCGGGTGCTCTCCCCTTCCAACGCATCAACATTGTTCTTGTACGCAGAAAGATTGGCACTGACATCATAGGAGAAATCTCCTTTTTTATCACCATAACTGATTCCCAAATCAAACCCTTTATTGGTCATCTGTCCCACATTGAATGCAGGTTCATCCGCTTGACCCGCGGTATAGGTGACAGGGACATTGATCAACATGTCGGTAGTAACCCGTTTCCAAAGGTCCAGGTTCAGTGAGACCTTGTTGTTCAGCATCACCAAATCCAGCCCTATGTTATTTGAGGTCGTCGCCTCCCATTTGGCATTGGGGTTTCCAAAAGCTCTTGGCGCAAAACCGATCTGTGGGGTACCTGTAGAACCGTCCACTGGATATCCCCCTGTTAAAATATCGGAACGGTAGGTAGTAAATGCATTGTAGTCACCGATTTGCTGGTTTCCTGTTTTACCCCAACCATACCTTAATTTTAAGTTATCTATCCAGGTGACATCTTCCATGAACTTTTCATCTGAAATCCTCCAACCTAAGCTAAAGGCGGGAAAAAATGCACTTCTGGAAGCCTGTTGAAACCTAGAGGATGAATCATTTCTCAAAATGACCTGGGCCAAGTATTTCCCGTTGTAGTCATAGTTTAACTGACCAAACTGGGACCATAGCGTATAATCTTGCCAAACAAATCCTCTATTGGTCGCGGTAGTGGCATCCCCTAAATCCAAATAACTCAGGATATTTGTTGTTTCAAAAGCAAATCGTTGTCTACTTGCCTCCAAACGTTCTTCAAATTGCTGGATAGACTCCACACCAACAAAGGCCTTGAAATTATGGTTTTCATTAAAGGTCTTGGAATAGGTCAAGGTATTTGTCCAAGTCCACTGGTACTCATATTGTTCCCTAGCAGTGGAACTGTTGATAAAGTTACCCTCCACATACTCTGGCTGTGGACGGCCTAAATCCCTCTGTCGCTGTATTCTTCCGTCCAATCCAAAACTGGTTCGTATTTCAAGGCTGGGGATCACCTCATAGTTCGCATAGACATTCCCCAATAGTCGTAAACTATATCTCCTATCGTCCCTGTCCCTGTACAGTCTGGCATATGGATTAAAATTGTTGCCCAGATTGGCCCCTCTACTACCTGCAAAATTACCGGCAATGTCATAAATGGGAAGCAAAGGATGGTGCTTATAGGAGCCAGAAACGGGACTCTGCTCATCATCATTGGAAACAAACCCCTTAAGGTTATCAAATGAAGCAGTGAAATTCTCGCCAATGGTCAGCCGTTTATTCAAAGCTTTGAACTCTGTGTTCGCCCTTAGCGATATTCTATCATAACTAAAGAACTTAACTATACTTTCTTGTGAAAAATATCCCAAGCTAAAGGCATAACGCGCCATTTCTGTAGCTCCTGAAGCCGAAATATTGTGGCTTAAAATGGGAGCGGACCTTGATACTTCCTGCCACCAATCGGTATCAGCAGCACGTGTAATAGCATATATGTTGCCAGGTTCCAATGCATAAAGACTCGGATCGGTACCGGGATCACCTTCAAAAGCGCCACTTGGAAAAACATAATCGGGTATGGTCACTTCACCATTGGGCCCGAAGGTATACTGTCCGTGACTTGGGGTCTTGCCTGCGTACAAATCGGCCAAATATAAATACGTGCCCAAATCTTCTGCATTTAACGCCTCTACATCGTTGGCCGGGGATTGAATTCCATAATACGTATTGTAGTTGATCGTCGGTTTGCCCATTTTACCCTTTTTTGTAGTGATAATGATGACTCCATTTGCAGCTCTAGATCCATAAATGGAAGCTGATGAAGCATCTTTTAGCACCTGTAGGGACTCAATGTCATTAGGGTTTAAATTAGATTGCCTTTGGGAAGGGACACCATCTATGATATACAAGGGGTCATTGTTCCCCAGCGTACCGAAACCGCGGATACGAACCGTTGCCTCACCTCCCGGTCTGGCATCGTTAATGATGGTTACACCGGCAGCCCTACCCTGTAACTGTTGAGAAAATGTAGTCGCTGGTACAGATTTAAGCTCTTCGGTATCCACAACGGTCACGGCCCCTGTCAAATCCTTCTTGGCCTGTGAGCCATATCCCGTTACTACGATTTCATCCAATCGGTTGGCATCCTCTTCCATGGTTACATTTATGGTACTTTGACCATTGACGGGAACTTGAATGGTCTTGTACCCTATATAGCTGATAACCAAAGTAGCGTCACTGGCAGCATCAATGCTAAAATTACCGTCAAAATCGGTTTGTGTCCCATTTGTAGTCCCTTTGACCAGAACGTTTGCCCCCGGTAAGGGTCCTGTTTCGTCAGATACCGTACCTGTAATGCTCTGGGCCTGTATAAAGCCCGTACAAAGTACAGCAGCCAAAAACATAATACTCTTGAAAAAAGGTTTTTTCATAATCAAATTTTAGGTTGTTTGTGTTAGTTAAATAGTTTAAAATCCAAAAGATCCATGATGGAAAATGTAAAATTGAATTAGGTAAACATAAATGATAAAGGCCACACTTTATTGTCAATATGTTATTATACATCTTCAAATTCATGAATTTTATAATTTCAATGCCTTACCATTGTGATATTTATATATTTTTTCTTAAAACTTCATTATCGGTTGTTTTTATAGCATTTGCCATCAAAAGGACAAGACTTCAAGTCAATAGATTTCCATTTTCATCCCATTCCGCAATTATATTACGCTTGCTCTGGTCAACGCATTTTTCAATCCATTCGGGGTCGTAAGCCACTCCATGCTGATCCAGTATATCTTGGGGAACACCGTCCCATATGTTTGGTCGATTTCCTTTATAGCCCAAATCCGCAATACCCTCTTTTGAAGTGTAATACCCTGTGACGGTTAAGTTTCGCATAATCGCAAAGAATTGAATTTCGAGAGGTTGCACATCCAAAGGAACTGTTGCATCATGAAAAGCTATGGTATCCAAGATTTGTTTTTGCTGCTCCAACGCAGCCTTCTTGAACTCCAGATCAAAAAGCTTGTTGCTTTGGTAATCGAGCCACATCAGCCCACCTTTTAAGGTGAGTTCGAATTCTGGGATATCCTTGGCAATAAATTCTATGAATTCTGGAACTTTGGCCTCAATTGGGCCTCCATAAGGTTCTTTAGACGGCAGAATGATGCTGCTTAAAACGGCAATGGTCTCCAATTCATGGTCCGAAAATAATTTTTGGGCATTCAATTTTCCTATTCGCTCCAACTCCTCCGGGGTTCTTCCAAAGTGTGCAGTGTCCATTTTACTTGGGATACTCATTTCTGCATCCGCCTTACAGCCATAAAAGGCCAAAGCAGAGGCCCCAGCCCCCATGATCATGGTTTGTATACTTTTCCTCCTGTCCATTGATTTTAGATGTTTTGTTGTTTAAGTTGTTCGATGATATAATCCGATGCTCGCCATGACAATGCCAAAATGGTCCATGTACAGTTTTTATCGGCTTGGGATGTAAAGGGACCCGCATCAACAATAAAGACATTGTCCACATCGTGCAATTGGTTGAATTTATTGGTTACAGAAGTCTTAGGGTCATCTCCCATCCGCGTTGTTCCTACCTCATGGATGATTCTTCCCGGGGCAAGCAAACCATAGTCTATATCGACGGTAGGTTTATCCCCAAGGGGTTCACCATCCATATTATGGATGATTTCCTCGAAGGTATCTTGCATGTGTTTGGCTTGTTTAATCTCTAGGTCGGACCACTTATAATTAAATTTGAGCACAGGAATTCCGAATTTATCCACCGTAGTGGGGTCTATCTCACAGTAATTCTCTTTACGCGCAATACCTTCACCGCGTCCAGCCATATGTATCACCGAACCGTAATATTTCTTTATATCGTCACGTAGAACATCCCCATACCCCCCTACATTTAAGCCAAAGAATTTATTGAACTCATTGGTATTGAAACCAAAACCATAATTTGGCTGTCGCATCCCGCCACCAATTTCAATATGGTAACCACGGGGAAAATCCAATTTCTTGTTATCTCCCCACCATGGGGAATACACATGCATTCCGCCTGTACCGTCCTCGTTATAGGTAACTTTACGGTTCATCAGCCCCGGGATGAATGCAGAACGGCTGGCTCCTGTGGAATCGTGCAGATATTTTCCTATATGGTCGCTGCTATTGCCCAAGCCATTGGGATGATGTTTGCTTTTTGAGTTCAACAGGATTCGGGCAGAACTACAAGCAGAAGCGGCAAGGACTATAACTTTTCCTTTAAGTTTGTATTCCTTTCTGTCATCTTTACTGATATAGGATACACCGGTCGCCTTACCTTCATCATCCGTAGTAACTTCACGCACCACTGAATTGACAAATATTTTGATTCTTCCCCCACTTTTTTGTGCCGGGAATATCAAGCAACTTCCAGATGAGAAATCAGCATATACCGAGCAAGACCTGGAACATTGTCCACAGTAAAAACAAACGCCCCTTTGGTTATTTATCCGTTTGGTCAACATTGAAAGGCGACCCGGTATAACCGGCACACCGGCTTTCTTGGCGCCATTGATATAAAATAACTCGTGGAGTCTAGGTTTTGGAGGCGGTAAAAAAAATCCATCAGGATCGTTTTCCAATCCTTCATTGGTGCCAAATACCCCGATCAGTTTATCGACCTTATCATAATAGGGCTTTACATCCTCATAGCCAATGGGCCAATCTTCACCATGTCCATCACGCGTCTTACCTTTAAAATCATTTGGCCCAAAACGCAGTGAAATCCGGCCCCAATGATTGGTTCTTCCTCCCAGCATGTGGGAACGAAACCAATCAAATTTAGTGCCTGGCTCATGGGTGTAGGGCTCTCCCTCTATTTCCCATCCCCCATAGGCCATGTCCCAACCTCCGAAGGGCCTTGTGGTACCCGCTCCCCTATTTGGGGATTCATAGGGCCATTTTAGCTGGGTCATCGTCTTGGGGTCGGCAGGGTCAAAAAATGGGCCTGCCTCCACTATGGCAACGTTCAATCCCGCATCGGCCAATTGCTTGGCCGCCATACCGCCCCCTGCTCCAGAACCCACTATGATTGCATCATATAATTCTGGTGCTACTTTTATCTGCATAATAGGTTTCCTTTAAAATGATTTTTGGAAAAATACTATGGCAACCTAAAATATTTGCGTATTTAAAAATAAAAAGGCTCTAAATTCAAGAATTTTATAGTATTTCACTCTTTGTTTTATATAGTATTCAAAGAGCTTTTTTCTGTTGGAAAAGTTTTGGGTCTTTTATGTTTTCTTGTTTTGTAGAATACTATCCACATAAACACCGATCAGATGTGTTCGGATATTTACCGATGTTTCCTCGTTTGTATCCCCAAGCTTTACTTTCATGGTTTGAGAAGGAAAAAGTGGCATATGGCAGGAGATGCAATTGTCCCTTGAATTGAAGTTGGGAGTGGTGTGCAGCTTTTCCGGGCTTGAATGGCATTCGATACATTTGGAATTAAAATGTTCTTCATTCCCACGTTGATTTTGATGTGGATCATGACATGTGGTACAACTCATCGTAGCTGAATTTTTGTAACACTCACTACTTTTAAGAAGACCATATTGATTACCATGTACATCCAGTTCAGCCTCTGGCCTTCCAAAGTTGTAGTTTTTGGCATATTTGTCCAATCTTTCGCCGGCTATAAAGGAAAAGGGATTATCCTTTACTTGGATCGCACGCAGGCCCGAATGGCATTGCACGCAAATATCCATTTTTAATTGTCGGCCCAATGTGTCTATTTTGACAACTACGTCTTCTTCACTGTCGGTTAAGTTCCCTGATCTGTAATCCACATGTTCCTTTAATGGGCCGTGGCATCGTTCACAGTCTATACCATACATAAAGGATTCCCTTTCATAAACATTGGTATTGCCTCTAAAATTCTTGTTTTTGGCAAAGGTTACATGGCATTTGATACAGTTGTCAGTAACAGGCCTTGAATACTTATGATTGGGGAAACCCGGGCTATTTATCCAGCTATCTATCAACCTAAAATATGAGGCCTGCAACTGAAATAGCGAATCCCCCTTAAATGTCAAATAGGATTGTCCCTTGACGCCAGAACCTATTACAACATCAAAACTGGATTTATCGACCAATTCGCCCGTTGTCTTGGAATACGTATTTTGAACATAAGTCTGTCCATCACGAGCAATTTCCACTTCAACATCTGTTAGTTCTAGCTGGTTGGACCAGTTATCAAAATGATTCTTTAGCGTTTGCCCATTTACAATCGAAGAGGAATTATAATGTGACGATTCCAAATGGGTCTGGTATATATTTTTATGGCAAGGTATACAGGAAGATGAGCCTGCAAACCGATCACCATTATAATGAACCGGCATTTCTTGTGGGACTAATTTATATTCCCCTACATCTTCATTTTGAATACTCAAAATTACAGTTATAACAGCCATGGCCGCTATCAAACATAATATAGAGACTCTTTTGATCAATTTTGTAGATGGATATATTATGAATTAAACAAGTTAAGGTTCCTCTAAGGAAACCAATTTTTATGGCAAAGCGAAATTATCAACCCAAAAACGGTAATAAACTTCAAATGCAAAAACCGATTCTGAAGAATATTCAAAAACACTTGTATTGAAAAAATCTAATAAAAATGGTCCATAAATTAAACCCAACCCGTTAATCCGACACCTTTGGAGCTGGCCCCATTACTTGTCCATTATTCAATCATTACTAGGGAATAGAATGGCCCGCTCCGAGACTTGCTACTTTATAGAAAAATCCTTGATTAAAGGAAGTAAAAAATAAACGGCAAACGACATAATAATTATTGACAGGATGTTCATAAAAAAGCCGGTCCGCACCATGTCCGGAATTCGCAAATAACCCGACCCAAAAACAACAGCATTGGGAGGGGTTGCCACGGGAAGCATAAAAGCACAGGAGGCGGCAGTGGTACAAGCGACCATAAGCATGAAGGGGTCGACCCCCAGGGTCAATGCCAAGGGTGCCAAAACTGGCAACATCATGGCCGTGGTGGCCAAATTGGATGTAACCTCTGTCAAGAAGTTGATGGATGCAATAACAAGCACCAAAACACCGAACAGTGAAAATCCATCGAAAAATGTCATCTGAGCGCCCAGGTAATGCGCAAGGCCCGTATCTTGAAATCCCTTGGCAATTGCCATTCCACCACCAAACAACAGAATGATTCCCCAAGGGATCCTTACGGCTTCATCCCATCGGATGAGCGGTCGACCCCTCCCCTTTGCGGGAATAATGAAAAGTAAAATGGCGGAACCAATGGCAATCATGGTGTCATCTATGTTCTGAATGAATTTTTGCAATAAAAATGATCTTGATATCCAGCAAATAGCTGTTAGAACAAAAACAGAAAGCACCATTTTTTCTTCCCTGCCCATGGGGCCCAATTCCTGTAACAATCTATCAATTTCTTGTTTCCCTCCTGGAAACCGTCCCTTGCCCATCGGATATGCGAGCCTTGTCAGGTACAGCCATGCAAACACCAATAATACCGATGCAATTGGAAAGCCAAATTTCATCCATTGCCAAAAACCAATATCGACCCCATATGTTTTTTGGACAAATCCGGCAAGCACCAAATTGGGAGGCGTACCGATCAAGGTGGCAATACCTCCTATCGATGCGGCATAGGCAATGGCCAGCATCAATAATTTCCCAAACTCCGCTGTTTCATTTTTAAGGGTATTGGGGTTATCGCCCAACTGCTTTATAATGGACATTGCCATGGGCATTACCATTACCGTAGTTGCCGTATTCGAAATCCACATGGATAGAAATGCCGTGGCAACCATAAAACCAAGTACTATCGTATATATATTCGTTCCGATAGCCCTTATGATTTGAAGTGCGATTCTTTTATGAAGGTTCCACTTCTCAATGGCCATGGCCAACATAAACCCTCCCATATATAGAAAGACATATTTATGACCGTAACTGGCCGTTGTATCACCCAATGGGATGGTATCCAAAAGTGGAAACAAGATTATGGGGAGTAAGGCGGTGGCCGCAATGGGGATTACCTCAAAGACCCACCAAACGCCGATCCATAAGGTTGCTGCAAGTACATCACGGCCTTCCCCGGAAAGTCCTTCCCCCGTAAAATAGAAATGGACCAGGGCAAACAAAAGCGGCCCCAATACAAAGCCGAATTTCTTGTATGACATGTTTTGTTTTTTATTATGTGCACGAATAAAAAGGGGACGGTGCCAAGGCACACCACCCCCTATTGAAGATCATTGGACTCGTTCCATAGGCTCCCTATCCATCCAATACAACAAATAGGGTATATTGTAGGCATGGGTCCAACCAAATACCCTAAGGCCTTGATTGGTCTGCCAATTGGTAAACCGTCCCTTGCTCATGGGTAGGTTTGATATTTTCAAAAGGTCTTCACTGTATTCATTGGCCGATTCATAGGCTTCGGGTTTTTTGGGGAGCGCACCGATTTTAAGTAATTCAGCCCTTGCCATGGCTTCGTCCAAGTAGCTTCTTTCCCCACTTATTTCATATCCCAGCAACAAGGGGTATATGGTCGCTAAATAGGATTCCATTTCGTGGTTCAAGGGAGGCACGTCACGAACCCATCTGGCATGTTTCAACAATGCTTTTTTCACATTCCCCTTTCCTGTTATTTGATGATATTTATATAGACCCTGTGCCACATAGGTTTGGCTATACCCATACCGATCAAGCAGTAGATTGCCACCTTGTCGTTCCTGTAGTTCCAGCATCAGCCCTACCCTTTCGTCCAGTTCTTCCCTGTATTTCTGGAGCTTGGTGACATCATAGAGTTCGACCAGGTTCAACACCGATAAATACAGGCGTCTTCCCCTAAGGTCGTGTTCGCCCCAAATCCTTTTTATATAGGTATCACCCGTCATTTTTGCGACCTCCAAAGCTCGATGGTCCGCTGACAGATAATAATCCGCAATCCAACCTTGTATCCACACGTGGGCACTGAGCAATGCGTACCAATGTTCGTTGGCGTGCCTTCGGCCAATCCCCAAATACGGGGTTGATTCCGGTTCGTCCTCATAGTTCCAAAAATCGATGGCATCGTTGACCTCACCGTAATAGGTTCGCTTTTTCGGCCAATGGACATTGTCCACATCCATAGTGTGTCGACTCATGGCCTGGGCCAATTTGAAATATTCGGGGTCACCTGTCCTCATAAAATTGGTCCACAACATAAAATCGACCATTGGTTCATTATTGGTCCATTGCACCCATTTCCCGTTAAAGAAATAACTTTTGCCATCACCATAGTCGAATATCCCATACCATGGTTCGTGTTTCTGGTTATAGGCCCACCATTGGAATCTGTATTGCAGTGCATTTTCAAACTCTGGATGGGTTTTGGAAGCCGGTGCCATGTTCCCATAAACCTTTGAGTCGGTATACCACTTGGGTGTGGCGTGCGCGACGGGACTTTCGATAACATATTCCATTTTTTTCCCTACGGATTCCGCAGCATCATTATCGTGGAAATAATAGACAAACTCCGTGGTCTTTGTGATACCTTGCGCAAAATTGTCCAGCATGCCCCCGTCCGGTTCCGTATTGTGCCTGGCAAAGTTCATCGGGCCATTTTCCTTGGGCCAAATACTTCCCAAAAGGGTCTTGTTGGCGGGGTCGACCTCTATCCCTTTAGGGTACTCCTTCATAAAATTCTTTATACCAAGGCCCACACCTCTTTTTCCATCGGTCACGTTGACCCAACCTTTGGCCTTTTGCACTTGGGCCACTTGGGCACCGCCTTTGGTGAGGGTCGCCTTAAATCCCAAATCCTTTTCGGTCTCTTCGTTCCCACCTTCCTTACTGAAGTTGTTAAGGTAAAGGCTTCTTAAGCTGGTGGTTTTGCGCCTATCCGGTCCCCTTTGCAATAATTGGATCGGTGCCTTACCATTAGCGGCAACTTCCTCCAATACCGTATTTGCCCCATCGTCTTCCCAAGACCCTTGATAGAGGGGCATTGAAACGTTCACATTATCATCCAAATGATATTTAAACTGAAGTCCAATGGCGGCTATTCGGTCGTTGGGTTGGGTCCATCCCATATCATCTTCAGTATGCTCCGTGATGATTTTGTTGTTCTGGGTTGCAATATTGGCATGTTGACCCTCCTGTTTTTTGTGCTTGTCCGGAATACCGGTGTAGGTCATGGTGTGCAACACTTTTATATAGCTCTTTCCTGCATAGGCGTGCAACCAAATGGTAAATGGCGATAAATTATTGTCCTCCCTGCTGTAGGTATAGGTGCCCTCTACCCGGAAAATAGTATGCATGGGACCGGAACCCTTTTCCCTGAACACTTCATTGATCACCGCTTTGGAGGCATCCATTCCCGAATCATCCAATAAATCCAGAAATGACCCCCTATGCTTTTTTGGTGAGGATGCTATTAATTCTTCGGTATCAAACTTTCCGTCATTATTGGAATCCAAAAAAACCTCATCTAAAAAGCCATTGCCTTTTTTATGGATTGAAAAAGATATCGGACCAGTGTTTACATCGATCCCGCCTTGAGGCCTCATATTGTTGGTTGAGATGATCTTCTCCTTGGGCACCATTGGAACAACACCGTCCCCATATTCCAAAACATAGTCTTGGGTATCCTCTGAAAAAAAGAAGACCCACACCCATTTAATACTATCGTCAACAGGTCCCCAATTGCTGACCTCTGTAGTCTGGCATGGAATTTCCGTTCCATCGGAGGTCAATAGCCGTAAATGGTCAACGGAATTTAAGGCTCCCTTGGGGAACGGGATCCCCAAGGTAATGGGCGCTCCCTTTTTGTTGTTCTCCACCGTAATACTGAGTTGTTTCCCCAATGTTTCAGGTTTGGCACAGGATTTAAGCAGTAAACAGGCTAACAGTACTGTTATTAGTATTCTCATTTGTATAGAAATATTATTCACTTTGCAGACATAGTGCGGCTGCACCCAATATGGGTGAATCCATCAAGTCCGAAGTTTCCAGTTTAAAGTTTTTTAATTGTTTTTGATAGGCAAAGGAATCCAATGCTCCCTGAAGGGTTTCCTTGAAAAAAGGATAGGCCTTACTGATGGACCCCCCGAGGATAATTGACTCCGGTGCAAACAAATAAAGAATGGCTTTTACGGCCTCTCCCAAGTGTGCCCCATACTCCCCAAAGGCGGTCAATGCAGTTGCATTGTTATCCAAGGCCTTTTGATAAAGGTCTTTGGCAGTCGCCCCATATGCCGTCTCAAAAAAGAAACTTCCCGCATATTGTTCCAGGATTCCATCCTTGTAGGGGAGCATGCCTACTTCACCAGCGCCACAGAGGACACCGTTGTACAGTTTGTTTTCTATGATAATGCCCATGCCAAGGCCCGTTCCCAAAGAAAGTGCCACGCAATTCTTGTATTGCCTTGCTTTCCCGAAGTGATGCTCGCCCAGCGCAAAACAATTGGCATCATTGTTCAGATGCACCGGAAGGTCAAATTGCTTTTGTACAAGGGCCTTTAATGGGACTTCTTCCCATGAAGGGATGTTCTGTACATCATACACAACACCTGAATCCGGGTCTACCACGGCAGGAACCCCAATACCAATAGCTTCAACCTCGTCGGTCAGGACCGCATCAATGGCATGAAATAATTTCGAGAGGGTGGTATCTGCTGCATCTCCCCGATTTACTTTGGAAAGACGGCTTTGTACCACCTCCTTGCCCAATACCCTTCCCGCTTTGATCTTGGTTCCTCCTACATCAACCCCTAAAACTACCCTATTTGCTTTTTCCACTAGTCCTTTTTTAAGCTTATGGTCTTGTTGTTCACCAAAGGCTTGGCCCAAAATCCTATCGATAGGATAAACATCAATGGGACAATCAAAAAGAACATGCCGGACTTTAAGGACATAAGTTCCCCCAAGCCCCCGACAATAAATGGAATTACGGCTCCCCCGGCAATGCCGGTACAAAGAATACCGGACAATGACCCGTGGTGTTCTTTAACGGAATTGAGGGCCAAAGAAAATATGATGGAGTACATCACCGAAATGGAGCACCCTACCATCGGGAAACCTATCAATGCCATTTGTGCCGAGCCTGTAAGTGCCACAACGAGACCAATAATTGTTATGGATGTGGCATAAATCAATAATCTTCGACTATCCATAAATTTTAAGAGCAACAATCCCAATAGGCAACCTAGGGTCAACATGGCCCAAAAATAGGATACGGTATCCGCTCCGACGGTTTGTGGGTCAAGCCCGTGATATTGGCTCAAAAACTGCGAAATCCAGTTTCCCACACCCTGCTCCGTACCTACATAGCAAAAGATTCCCAAAAAATATAGAACGGTCCATTTGTTCTTCAATAAATCCCAGTACGAACTGGTATCACCGGCTTTTTCTTTATCGGTTTTCTCAAACTTGGGATAGGTGGTAAAAAGGACATAGATAAACAAAACCAAACAAATTAATGCGAACACAAGGTATAGGGATGCCCAAGGCAAATCCGGTGGCACCCATCCGCGTAATAGTTCGGCAAAGGTATCCCCTCGGTTATCCTTGCTAACCAAATATTTGTACAGGTAAGGGCTTAAGAAGGAGGCGGATCCAAAAACCAGTTGCGCCAGTACGGAGTTGAAAGCGAAATGCTCTTCCCCACCGGCTACCCGCAACATGGGATTTATAATGACCTGAAGTACGGCCATGCAGCAACCCAATACGAAGAGGGTGATGCTAAAAACACCATATTGCGGAAATAAGGCAAAACCCAGGGAAGCAAGCGCCATGACCAAAAATGAAACAGATAGCAATATCCTTTCACTATACTTTTCGGACAGGAAGCCTGCCGGTATGGACATAATGCCATATGCAATAAAGAACGTGAAGGGCAAAAAGCCCGTTAAGGTAAGGCTCAGGTCAAAGCTCTCCTTGACATCCACTATAATGGAATTAAGGATATTGGTAATGAAGGATATCACAAAAAATACGATCATTACCAAGGCAATAATGTGGATGTATTTTTTGGTCGTGGGCTTGCTGGTCTCCATAGTTAATGGGTTGGTTGTTTGATTTTGGATACTCCCTGGGGGTTATTTTCCTATTTGGCTCCCAACATGGGGAACATTTCCTTAATTTCCTCTTCGGTGGGTTGCTTGCCATATTCACATATCTCAAAGTATTCCACATGCTTTACCTTTGAAACATCGAGGTTTGGATACCATCTTTTGACAGCTTCCAAGGTATGGGCATCGGCAGTTCGGTTCATCCACTTATCCTTGAGCCAAGCCAATCGTTCCCGTTCCCCCTTGGGTATGGTCGAAACATCCACGCCATTGGTCCATGGCAACCATTCGAACATCTGTGATTCGTGGGCGGCCAATCCCTTTACCTTGGTATCGATTACATCATCGATCACAACGGCGATATCCTTTTGGAACGGATATGGTTTTTTAAAGTGATCGCTCATATAGAGAAAGACAGGATTCTTTTTTAAAGGTGGGGTATCGGGAGCTACATTGGGTACAATGTTCATGTAGGCCGCATCCTGTACTACGGACCCGGCATTCCTATGGTCCGGGTGATAGTCATTTGGACGAAGGCCCAAAACAATATCGGCGTCCCAGTCCCTGATCCTACGGATCACTTCCAACCTAACGTTCAAGGTGGGGAAGAGCTCTCCGTCATGGTTGTCCAACACCTCATATTCGGCGATTCCCAAAGCTTTGGCGGCATCTTTGGCCTCTTGTCTGCGTTTTTTGGCCAAAACGCCCCCTCCCATGGCATAATGACCGGCATCACCATTGGTAAGGGCCAAAAATTTTACCTTGTGCCCCATTTGGGCAAATAGCGCAGCAGTGCCACCAAATTTCGAATCGCAATCATCGGGATGTGCCCCAATGGCCAAAATGTTCAAGACTTTTTTTTGTTGGGCCTGAAGGCTTGTAAATGCAACGCATAAACAAAGGGCCATAATTAATTTTTTCATTATTTTATTGGGTATTTGATTTGTTAAAATTTTACAATTGTAGTGCCTATCATCACAAGGACAAGCTTTTGGTCCATTGTTTCAAACAAGCATCAGATCGATTGGCGCATAGTACTAAGTAGGTAATCCATGGTAGGGGGCTCGATCAAACTAACTTAATGAATGAAAACATGCACTTTCTTTCTGGTTTAACGCTTTTAGTTTTGCACAAAATTTGGATTGATATCCATTTCCCTTTGTGGAATAAAGAAATACGGCCGGGTACTTGTAATGAAGGCTTCGGCATCGGGGACCAGGCCTGTTGCACCAAAGCGTTTTAGGTCGGGCCACCTATGGTTTTCAAAGGCCAGTTCCACTCTTCGTTCATGCAAGAGTTTTTGTTCAAACGTGCCCGGTGTCGATGCATCGATATCCGCAAGACCGGCCCTGTTCCTGACCGTATTGATCAGATCATAACTTTCAGGTGTTTCCCCGAGGGCCTCTGCCAACATCAACAATACATCGGCATAGCGAAAGACCACAAAATTGGTATCGGAATCGTTCTCCACGGCCAAATCGGATTGGTACTTTCTGATATGCCTGGCCTCCACGGTTTCCCCGTCCAAATTCACATAGGTAGCTCCCATGGAAACCTCGTACCTCAAATCTCCTTCTTCATAAGCTTCCTGCATGGAAACAGTTGGTCGGTTTCGGCCAAATCCAGAACCAGTTTGCAAATCGGTACTAGGGGAAAAGTCATTGGTAAAAAGGCTGCCCTGTCCGATGCCCCCGCTGATATACTGTACCTCGAAAATCGATTCCGGGTTGTTTTCATTGGGAACTCCCCATAAATCGGCGTAATCGGGCAATAACTCGTACCCATAATCAGCTATGATCCGTCGCAGGACCGTTTCCGCTGCCGCATTGTTCCCCAGGGTCAAGTGAACCTTGGCCAACAAGGTGGCCGCCGCTCCTTTGGTCGCCTTGCCCACCTCGCTACCTGAGTAGGAAACGGGCAGGTTTTCCTCGGCCGTGGCCAAATCGGTCACCAACTGTTCCAAAACGGTAATTTCATCGACCTGCACCAGTTGATCCCCACTGATATATGGGGTAAGTTGCAATGGGATATTTCCAAAGCCGATGGCCAAATGGTAATAGATCAAGGAACGGATGAACAAAGCTTCCCCTGTAATCCTGTTTTGGAGCGGTGCATCCATTGCTATGGAGGGGATACGGTCCAAAATAACATTGCAATTCGCGATTACCCTATAGGACTCGCTCCAGGCAGAGGTAATCTGTTCATTGAGCGCATCCTCGGTAAAGGAATTGATCTCGGTATATTGCCGGGCAAGCCCAGTGGCATCAGGGCCCTGGTCGGTATTGTCGCTGCGCATCTCGAACATGGTCCAATAACCGCGACCATAAACCCCTGTGCTCTGCAGTCCGGCATAGCTGGCATTGATAGCTACCTCGAAGTCTTCGGGGGCATTGTAAAAATCAGCCTCGTTTCTATTGGATATGGGGGCGAGATCGGTAAAGTCTTCACTACATCCGGCAAAAAGGGCCGTACATAGCATGATATATAGAATTCGTTTCATTTTTTCCGTGTTTAGATTAAAACTTTAGGTTTACACCCATGGTAAAGGACTTGGTCAAAGGGAATGCTCCGTAGTCTTCTCCCGGTGTCAAACTATTCGTCGTAATACTACTGACCTCAGGGTTATAGCCCAGATAATCGGTCATGGTAAAGAGGTTGGTAGCGGTAACATAAAACCTAAGTCTTTGAATCTTGCTCCCGAAAAACTTTTCGGTCGGCAATGTATAGCCCAAGGTCACATTTCTCAGGCGGACATAGGAACCATCCTCTACCTGGAATGAAGAAGGGCGGTTATTGTTCCCGTGGTTACCGGACACCCTGTCCGCCCGCGGAATCGATCCATTGCCGGGGTCGGATGCAGACCTCCAACGTTCATTGAATATGGCATAGGAGTTAAAATTGGCCTCTCCATTCTTCATGTGCCTAGAGGTTAGGTTCAAGATTTCATTTCCTTCAACCCCTTGGATCAAAAAGCTGAAATCGATATTTTTAAAGGTCAACCGGTTATTGATGCCCCAAGTGAAATCCGGAAAATAACTTCCGGTCACCGTTCTATCGTCCGGGGTTATCTCCCCATCACCATCAATGTCCTTGAACTTAAAGTCGCCCGGTGCCGGGTCTGGTGCCTGGGTATCAAAAGGTGCACTATCGATATCCCCTTGGGATTGGTAAATGCCGTCCACCACATAACCATAGTAGCTGCCAATGGGATCGCCGACACGGGTAACGTGCCTCACACCGGCACTTCCGGAGGAATAGATGGGTTCATTGCCCTCGTTCAAAGCCAGTACCTCATTGGCATTGGCAGCAAAATTAACATCGGTGTTCCATGTAAAGTCACCTACAAAGTTTTTAGTACTCAAGGCAACTTCAAAACCCCTGTTCTGCACTTCTCCAAGATTTCTCAAAGTGGTCTCAAAGCCTGAAACCGAGGATATGGCCACATTCAATAGAAGGTCCCTTGTCTTGGTATCATAATAATCCGCCAATAGAAAGACCCTATTATTGAACAAACCCAATTCAATACCTACATCAAACTGTTCGGATTTCTCCCAGGTAAGGTTCGGGTTGGGAATGGTGCTTTGCACCAATCCGTTGATCTCATTTCCCCCTAGGTTGTAGTTTTGGGGCGACAATAGACCAACGGCCCCATAGTTGGGAATCTCAAAGTTTCCCGTTTGACCCCAGCTTGCCCTTAGTTTTAGTTCGGAAATGGTCTCGGAGTCCTTCAGAAACGATTCCTCGTTCAACCTCCACCCCATTGAAAAGGAAGGGAAATAGCCCGTTTGGTTGTTTTTGCCAAACCTTGAGGATTTATCGGAACGGAATGTTCCGGTAAATAGGTATTTGTCCTTGTAACTATAATTTACCCTAAAGAGGGAGGACAACAAAGACCACTGTTCCTTTACCGATGTCCCTCCAAAAACCTGTCCTCCGCTTACCGTCGGCACCAAGTCATCGGGATAGTTATTGGCCAGTACTTGTTTCAAGGTCAAATTATCTTTCTGGGCGGTATATCCCAAAACCGCATCAAAATAATGGTCTCCAAATTCCTTTTTCCAATTAAGGGTGTTCTCCCACAACCAATTGGTTTCGGTAGAGGAAGATGCCTGCCCGTAAGGATTGCCGTCCGCCGAATTTCGATATAATAGGGTGTTGGCACGATAAAAGTCCTGGTTGAACAGGTTGATATACACCCCTCCAAAGGTCTTAAAACTTAGTTCAGGGAGAATATCATAGGTAAGCCCAAGGGTTCCCCGGGTCTGGAATTGGAAAATTTGATCGTCCACTGCCTCGATTATGGCCAAAGGATTACTTGCAGTGGTGGTCCCACTGCCCAAATAAGATTGGTTGTTCAACTGGTTGATGGTACCATCGGGGTTATAGGGACTCACCGTGGGCGAGTGCACGATTCCCGAATAAACAATACCCGGAGGTGTGGCAAAATAGGGGGATGAAGCGGGAACCCTTTGGTTTTCGGTCACCGTTGGCGCCAACCTGAGATCCAAATTCAACTTTTCCGATAGTTGGGAATTCAAATTAAGCAAGACGGAATAACGCTCAAATTTTGCCTTTTCAATAATACCGGTCTGGGAAAAGTATCCCGTGGAGGCATAAAAGCTGGTCTTGTTTTTAACTGGTGAGGCATATGAAAAATTATAGCTTTGAACTACCCCTGTTTTAAATAAAAGATCTTGCCAATCCGTATCGGTCCCATCCCAGTTCAAAAAGGATTCGGGCATCTCATAATTTCCATTGCCCCGTTCCCCCGGACCTATCGGGTCGTCGATGGAGGCTCCCTCAACCGATTGCAGATATGCATTGTTTCTTGCATCCCTGGTAAAATCTATCAATTCCTCCGCATTCATCAAATCCAGCTTGTTGGCAACGGACTGCATGCTTAGATAGGAATCGAACGAATAGACTCCCTCATCCCCGTTCGATCCTTTTTTCGTTGTTATGAGCAACACTCCATTACCGCCACGTGAGCCATAGATGGCCGCGGCACTGGCATCCTTCAATACTTGGATCGATTCAATGTCGTTGGGATTCAAGGTAGCCAAGGGATTGATGGTGGGAGGCTGAAAAGTGGACCGTCTATTGGCCACGCCCCCTAGTTGGCTTGAAGAGGTCAGGTTGCGCGAAATAGGTATTCCATCAACAACGAACAAGGGGTCATTTCCGGCCGAAATGGACCCTGAGCCCCTTACCCTAATATTGGGGGCCGCCCCAGGCTCACCGGAAACCTCTTGAACCTGCACTCCCGATACTTGGCCGATAAGCGCTGCTTCCGGTGTAAGTGCAGGTACTTCCGTAATGGTTTCCGAGGATACGGACACCACGGAACCTGTCACCTTCTTTTTGGCCAAGGTACCGTAGCCGACCACGACCACCTCTTCCAAAGCAGCCGCATCCTCTTCCATGGTCACTGTTACGGAAGTTTGTCCCGATACGTTCACTTCCTTTGATCTGTACCCTATATAGGATACTTGGATGATTGTGGTCCCCATGGGCATGGCTATCTCAAAGTTACCGTCAAAATCCGTGGTAGTCCCTACACTGGTCCCCTTTGCCACAACACTGGCGCCGGCAAGGGGAATCCCGGATTCGTCCAACACAAGACCTGTAAGATTGGTTTGAGGTTTTTCATTTCCAGTCCTTTGTTGGGGAACCAAATTCTTAAGGGCGGCACTGTTCCTTTTCTTAATGACAATTTGCCTTGCAATAATTTCGAAGGTCAGATCGGTATCCTTAAAGACTTCCTTAAAAAAGTCTTCCACACATAGGTTCTCGCCAACGATGGAAATTTTTCTGTCAAGATCGACTTCGGAAGCTTCGAAAAAGAACTTGTACCCGGTGGTTTTGGTAATGGTTTCGAAAACATCACCCAGTTTGGTGTCATCAAAACTTTTGGCAACCTTATCGTACTGTGCGCAGGAAGCTGCACTGACCTGTCCAAACATGAACAGCAAAAAAAGGCAGTACATCATGTTTTTGCCCAAATTGGGCACCAACGCACGCATTGTTTTGGTTTTTTTCATAATTAAATTTGTAGTTAGTTAGTAATTGTTTTTTGGACTATTGGTTTTTACTTCATGGGCACTATAGTTTATCAGGGTTTTTCAATTATTATTAAATCATCTTTTTTCGTGTAACTAAAATGGGTGTGGGCCTGAATTGTCCTTAGTACATGGTCGATGGTTTCCTCATCGAACATACCGGTAAACCGTCTTTCATCCAGCTCGCTATAGGTATTGTCGATTTTGACATTGTACTGGCGTTCCAATCTTTTGATGATATTGTTCATGGCTTCGTTTTGAAAGGTCAAAACCCCTTTGGTCCAGGAGATATAGGGGGATACGTCGACATCCTCAACCGTAAACTGCCCTGTTTCCTCCAAACTTGAGGCTTTTTGTGAAGGTTCGAGCATCTGAAGTGCCCCACCCCCTTTTTGGAGAGGCTTTCCAACCCCCACGGAACCTTCTACCAGGACCACTTCATTGCGTTCATCACCTTCATAAGCGGAAACATTGAACACCGTCCCATAGACCCGGGCAACCATTTTTTTGGTATTTACTATAAAGGGGCGGTCCGGGTTCTTGGCAATTTCAAAAAATGCCTCGCCACTAAGGGCAACCTCTCTGTTCTGCAATCCCTCAAAACTGGAAGGATATATCAAACTTGAACCCGAGTTGAGCATTACCCTCGACCCATCCTCAAGGGTCATGGTCAGCGTTTTGCCAAAGGGTACCCTTATGGTGTTCTTCGTGCTCTTCCCTATGGATTTTTCATCTTCTTGGGTCAGTCCACCTTTCACGAGGGACTTCAAGCTAGATCCACTATGGCTTTGTAGGCTTTTATCGGTTCCCGGGTCTATGGTAAATACTTTCCCGTTGTCCAATTGCAAGGTAATCTGATCGGTATCCAGTTGTATGCCATCGGAAAGAGGATCTGGTGAGGTCTGGGTCAATAGAAAAAACAGGGAAGAACCTAACATTATGGTAATGATGGCGGCATACTTCCAAAGCTCTTCTGGTAAATTCAAGGTCCTTGCCCCCTTAGGCGCTTTCTTTTGTATAGCATCGAGGAAATGCTCAAAAGCATCCTCGGTCTGCCACGGTCTATCCTCATAATTGACCAGAAAATCGGCTTGCACCAATTTTTTAAAGACCTCCCTATTGTTTCCTTTTTGGACCCATTCGTACAAAATGGCCAATTCTTCCGAAGAAGCTTCTTGGTTGATATATCTTGTAATTATTCTTCTAATATCAAGTTTGGTCATCTGAAATATTTTGTCACTTTATTAAGAGACGGGATATTTTCAAAAAACCCTTACAAAAATTTATTTTTTTAACATTTTTATTGAGAAGTAAACAGCTATTTAGCTTGGATGTTATATGGAAGAATTGTGAAAAGGATATTGAACAATGTTAAAGAAAGCTGGTAAGTTCCGCTCTAAGACGTTTCATGGCCCTGGCCATGTGCACTTCGACAGTCTTGATGGATATGTGCAGCTGTTCGGAAATTTCCTTGTATTTCAATCCTTCTTTTTTACTCAGGATAAAAACCTTTTTACATTGTTCGGGGAGATTGTCTATTTCCTTTTCCACCCGTTTGAGCCGTTCCTCAAAAAGGGAACTGTCCACTTCAGCAATTTCCAAATAGGCTTGCTGCCTTAAGCTTTCCAATAATTGGAACTCCTTCTTCTTTCTACGTTGGGTATCTATGAACACATTATAGGCTATCTTAAAAACATAGCGCTTCAATTTGCCTTTGCCTACTTGGAGTTTGGAGCGATTTTCCCAAATTTTTATAAAAGTTTGCTGGGCTATTTCCTCGGACGCCCCGGAATCTCCTGAAATCGCAGTAAGATAATTACAGAGTTCCTTGTGGTATGAGAGGAAGAGGTGGCCATAAGCTTCTTTGCGGCCTTTTTTTAACTGCTCAACAAGGTACGGTTCATGGTTAAAGCTATTTCGATCCATTTTTTCGCCATTATTTTACAGGATTTGATATTCGTAAAAGCAATAAACCGTGGTTTTGTTCAATACCTTTTAAGACCAAATCCTTTCATCCCTAATACAAAGCCGCTCCAATGGTACATAAGAGCGAAATCTGTATAAACGAAAAAGTGCCCTAAACGGGAAAAATTGAACCAAGGAGTTGGACAATTTCCCAAAAAGAAAAGTAATCATTGATCCTTTTACCTTAAAAAACCAATAGTAATAATTCCCAAAAAACGTTAACAAATTATAAAAAAATCTTTAAACCTCTACATTTTTTTATTTTTTCTCCACTTATTTCCTATAAAGTAGAATATTTCCATTAATTCTCTTGGAGATACGAGGAAGGTTTGGTGGCCCTATCCAATGATAAGCAACTTTAAACCTTATTTTGAAAAACGTTTGGAGCCCAAATACCATTCAATTGGGGCATAGCGATCCAGACCGACCCTCATACTATTTTGTACACTTGATAAAGATGTCCCATTGCTCGTGATTATTGGCAAGTGCATTACATTTTCAACAAGGGTAAAATATCCTCTGGGAAGGAATTTCAAGTATTTCCGCTACCAAATATTTCTACAGCTTCCTTAATATCCTTCTTGATAAACTCCCAATACTTTCTCTTGAGGCAAATGGGATCAAAGTCCTCATCCGCCCTTTTAAAATTGGTTAGGTTATGTAATATCAAATTCCTATCATGGCCATAGGGGTATCGCTGTTAGTGCAATTGCAGCATAGTTCCTATCCCAGAGTCGGTAAGCAGTTCATGGAGGTCCCAAAAATCTTTTTTAAGTCCCTCTCGTTGAACCACTTCCAATTTCATGGCAATGATTTCTTCAACAGTGGCCATATGGATTCCGTCCTCGATCTTAATGGGCATGATAAAAGCATCGGTATGGAATACATCCAAACTTTATGGCGCTGTTCTTATCCTTGCCTATGAGATAGGATTTTCCCATTTCTGGGAACAATTCCCGAATATCGTCCACGTAAGCAAATTCATTGTTCAAATGCAACAAAAAGAATACTCTTTTCATGAAAGAACTTTTAACACGCCAAAGCTACTCCATAAACAAAAGCTTGTAAATACTTCATTTTAGGTATTCTTAACATCATTTTTTATTTTGCCAGACCAAAGCAACCACTGGATGAAAAATAACATTACTGCCGTTGAACAAGTATGGAAAGTATGGGAAAAAGGGTGGTTAGACCAAGTACAAATCCCCTCACGTTATGAAATGCCCGGGCACCTGGCCCGGTTAGCCGCATTGTTTTCACCAGGTCAATTCTATTTTTATGTCGTGGATATGTACAATCTCAGAATACAACATATGCCCCCCAGTGTAAAAGAGCTGATAGGCATAATACCTGAAGAAAGCGATATGAAAAAGCTTTTGGCAGTGGTTGTCCCGGAGGTCTTACCGCAGATTGCCACAAAAGAAGCTATGGGGGTTGATTTTTTGAACCGCTTCCTGCCGGAAGAAGACCGCTTACACTACAAATATGTTTACACATACCCTTATGTCAACCACCGTGGGGAACGGCGTGATATGATGATACAGGTTTCGGTACTGAGCCTTTCCAACAAGGGCAAAGCACAACAAATTTTAGGGATACATACCGATATTACCCATCTTAATGTAAAGCATAACGATACCGTGTCGTTCATTAGCCTTAACGGAAAGGAAAATTATATGCATGTACCGATGGGGGAAGGTATTTTCGACCCCAGACATACAGATAGGGAACAAGAAACCATAGCACAAAAATTGACCGAAAGGGAAAAAGACATAGTAGGGCTTTTAGCCAAAGGCCTGGGGGATGCGCAAATAGCCAATATTTATGATATTTCCGTTTATACCGTGCGCACTCACAGAAGGAACATGCTCAAAAAAACAGGCTGCAAAAACAGTATTGAGTTGGTGACAGAATGTTTGATGTGCGGGCTAATATAAAAGTATAATTTAAAAACTACTGCCGACATCATTCCAGACAAAGGAGAACCTGTGTTGATTATTGACGATGTGCAGATTGACCACAGAGAATGTTATGAGAGGTTTAATGAAATAAAACTTAAACAAATAATCGGAATCCAATATATTTAAAGACCTGTGAATTCAGAGATTTATGGAGCAAATGCAATTAATGGATTAATAAAGATTAAGACAAAATGATTAAGAACAAGTGGCGTTTGGCATTTTGGATTTCCATCCTGACTCTTTTGATTGTCATAATAATCGGATTATATTCGATTTTTGACCAAGGAGTGACAATTACCTACATGAGAGATGGATATACTAATACGGAGAATGATTTAAATTCTCTGGTTGAAATAATTAACGAAACTAATTTGACCAAATCCGAGATTGAAACCAAATTGAAAACTCATAGATTCTTTGAGTTTATGGACTTTGGACAAGATACTATTCCACTTGAGCGCGTAAGTTTAATTTTTGAAAGGGATACTTTAAGAAAGATAGAAAAGCAATGGTAAAAAATGTCAGTTGCCAACACGCAATATACGTAAGCCGGGGATGTGGGGAATTTAAACTTTTGTACATTGACCCAAATTCGCAAGGGTTTGACAAGTTGGAGCTTCGAAATCCCAGAACTATCTCATAAAGTGTGCAATTGGAAAAAGACGAAAATCAATGATAAAAACAATTAGAATTACGACCTTACTGCTTTCATTTTCTTTAATTGGGTTTGGACAAGAATTACCAAAAGAAAAGTCAGTAAACCATATTCAAATTAAAGGAACAAATATCTTTATGGTTCCACCGGCTTCATTTGAATCTTCCAGCAACTTTAAGGGTTTCCAAAATCCCAATGACCAAACTTCCATGATCGTGGCGATGGAAATTCCCGGACCTTATTTTGAAGTTTCAAAAGGGTTTGATTCCGAAGTGCTGCAAAAACAAGGAATGGAATTAAACACAAAAAAGGAAATCAATGTAGCTGGGTTTGATGGATTGCTTATTGAATTGGACCAATCTGCAAACGGAATGATTTTTTCAAAACAAATACTTATCTACGGAAATGAAAAATCGAGTACTTTAATAAATGGGGTTTACTTAAAGGATTCGCTGCAATTGGGCGAAAAAATAAAGCAAAGCGTGTTAACGACATTTGTTGATTCGGAAGTGGAAAGCAATCCAAGAGAAGCCCTAAATTATTCACTTAATGAAAATGTCGGCTCTCTAAAATTCAAAACGGTCATTGGAAATGGAATGCTGTTCAACAGAGATTTGAAAACACCGACAGAAAGTGTCGATAAAGCAACCTTGTTGACTGACAAATCATTTGCAAAAGTTGAGATTAAAAACGAAAAATCGTTTTGTATCGCAAGATTAAAGAAATATCCAGCCGATTATGCTATAATTCAGGATAAAGGGGTTAACGAGGTAAAGATTGACAATCTGAAAGGATTTGAACTTTTCGCCAAAAACAATGATGACGAAAGTGAGGAAATGTATCAAGTTATCTTGTTTGACAAAAAGGGAGGTTATTATCTTTTTGTTGGCACTTACGTCACTGGAAGCGATAAAGCAATTTCAGATATCAAGAATGTAATACAAACATTTAAAAGGAAAAAATAACTGCACACGGCGGGATACGTCCCTCCTTCGGCAGAAAGCTGCACAAGCCCTTGACCTGCGGAAACCATGCTTTGCTTTTTAGTGTAAAAATGGGCGTATTCGACTCAATTGGAGGTACTTGCCCAACAAAGTTCAGTATTTATACAGGTGTAAATTAGAATTCAATGTGACATCATTGTAAAACAATCGTCCTTAGGGTAAAAATTATAAAAATGAAAGCGTTTATACTTTTTATCCTTATTTCATTACAGGCGGCATCTTTGTTGGCACAGGACACGAATTATTCAGAGTGGTACCTACAAAGGGAAGATGTTGAAATTTATGTAAAAGAAATTGGAGCAGAAAAGGACACTGTAATTGTCATCCACGGCGGGTTTGGCGCAAATCATGATTATATGATGGACGCTATAAAGGGTTTGGAAAGCAGGTTCCATTTTGTTCTGTATGACCAAAGGGGCTCTTTATTGTCACCTACTGATAAGGAAAATCTTAGCTTTCAAAAAAATGTGGATGACTTATACGAATTGACCAAGGCATTGGAATTGAAAAAGGTCAAACTTTTTTGCCACTCCATGGGGACTTTGGTCGGAATGGAGTTTACAAAACAACATCCTGATTTAGTGACAAATTTAGTTCTTGCGGGAGCACTTATTCCAAAATCCGATAGTATCCAAAGTGTTTTTTCCGAACGGCACAAAAGCCAAGTAAATTTTCTATTGAATAGAAGGGAAGTTGAGGAACTCGCCCAGCCCTATAAGGAGAAAGGGTTGGATAGTCTAAAATCCGTTCAGGACATTGGAAAATCAAGGTTGTCCCACAAAGACCTGACCGAGCATTGGAGATTAAGATTTGCTGCTGTCAATATCTTTGACTTAAAGAAATACAATCTGGTAAAAGGTGGCAGAGCCTATTATAAGAAAGACGCTTCCGTTATGACGCAGACGGTAAACTGGGATTATGACTATAGAAAAGTTATGAACGACAAGGCCAAAACAACCGTTGTCAACGGAGCGTACGATTTCTTTGATTTTGATGGCAAAACATTTAAAACGCTGCTAAAACAATATCCAAAAGTTCAACTGAATATTATACCGGAAGCAGGTCACAATGCTTGGATAGACAAACCAAAGTTATTTGAAAGATATTTGCTAGAAGGGTTGGAATGAGGAAGGCCAACAAGTAACGTTGGCAGCCATTCCTACTTTGGCTAGCAGGTGTGCAAGTCCCTAATTTACTGCCTGGCAGTTTTTCCTTCGAAAAACTACGCAGGCGTGAGCGGTTTGTTTATTTATTAACTTTAATCATTAGCCAACGCAGCAAACCAAAGCCAAGGAACGTTGACCACAATATAAAACAACGACTATGAAACATAAGACCAAATATTTAGGACTAATAATTCTTTTGACATTTTTCGGTTGTGCGCAAAACACTGACAATGCAAAAATGAAAATGGCCGACGAGGAAATGGTCGCACCGACAACTGAACAAAAAACCAATGAAACGGTAGAACGGAAATTGATCAAAGAAGGACACGTAGAGTTTGAAACAAACAACGTAAGCTCTACAAGAAAAAACATTTTTGAAGCAGTAGAGAAATATAACGGTTACGTTTCTTCAGATCAGGAATTTAAATCACCGGGACGAAAAAGTAACACAGTTGTAATCCGTATTCCAGCCGACAATTTCGACAACTTGCTGAAAGACGCCACTCAAGGAGTTGAAAAGTTTGAGAGTAAAGAAATTAATGTAAAAGACGTGACAGAAGAGTTTCTCGACATTCAAGCGAGATTGAAAACTAAAAAAGAACTCGAAAATAGATTTTTAGACCTTTTAAAACAAGCTAAGAATGTGACCGAAATTTTGGAGATTGAAAAACACATTGGACAACTTAGATCTGAAATCGAATCAGTTGAGGGTCGTTTAAAATACTTACAGGACAGGGTTTCATTTTCGACTTTAACAATGACTTTCTATGAAAGTATCCCAAACTGGACTGAGTTCGGACAGAAGTTCAAAAATGGTTTTAGAAACGGGTGGGACAACTTGATTTGGTTTTTTGTCGTGCTGACCAATATTTGGCCATTTATCCTAATCGGACTAGGACTAATAATTGGAATAAGGCTTTATAGAAGAAAAAAGTAACAATACTGTGGCCGACAGCGGTAGCCGCTCCTCCTTCGGCGGATATGTATGCAAGCCCTTGACCTGCGGAAACAATGCTTTGCATAAAAAGGCAAGGCTAGGGCATAATCAACCTATTTGGTGGTATATGCACAAGCAAGTGGTAATTTAAATTTCTTCATGGGACTTTGGTTTTATTTTTTTAATCTTTAGGTAGTCCGAAATTACATGGAATACCAGATACTAACTTACGTTTTTCCGTAATAGCCCTTTGTCCATTTATTCCTATTTTCCAAATCCAAAATCCAATCAGCCCCATGTTAAAAAAGATATCTTTCCTTGTATTGATATGCTTCCAATGTGTCCTTTTCGCTCAAACTGAAGAAATTCAACTAATATCCTGGAACATCAAGGATTTTGGGCGGACAAAAAACACCGACGAACTAAATCAAATCGCTGAGATCGTTAGGGATTTGGATATCCTTGCCGTCCAAGAAGTGGTCTCGGGAAATGGTGGGGCACAGGCCGTTGCCAAATTAACCGATCTGCTCAATAGAAAAGGGGCCAAATGGGACTATGTTATCAACGACCCCTACTAACAGCCCAAAATATGTTACCGAGCGTTATGCCATTGTTTGGAAGACCAAAAACATAAAGATAAAAAATAGAAGTTGGGTGAGCACCCCATTATTTGTAACTTTCATCCCTATTGGTATAGTGTACTTATCATGCCCTTGATTCCCTTTTCATGAATTATTCCTTGCTTATCCATTGTAAATCAAGATATTTAAATTACATTTGCTGCTGCTCTATGCTTTAGAGCTCTCAAAATAGTAATATCAGCTGCCGATGGCAGTCCTTCGTTAAGCAATTCTAATACGGTCTTACTTCACGTTTTTTACCCATTTTGAAGTAAGTCATTGTTTAACAAAATCTACATTGTATTAAAAATCCATCCTTTCAATCATCGGTAGGCTCCGATTTTTCCAGAACATTGAAAAAACGTGTTTCGGAATATTTCAAAACCACAAAGAAAACCCGGCACGGCAACCGTCAAATGCTTTTTAAGAGCATATGTATGTTACTGTTGTTTTTCGGTCCCTTGGCCATCATCATTTTTTCAACCCTTACAAGTGTCCCATTGTTGTTTGGATTGTACATTTTGAGTGGATTTGGTATGGCAGGTATTGGTATGGGCGTAATGCACGACGCCATTCATGGTTCTTTTTCAAGGAACAAAATGGTCAACAAACTCATGGGGTACACGATCAATCTGATCGGTGCCAATGACAAGGTATGGAGGCTGCAACACAATGTCTTGCACCATAGCTATACCAATATAGAAGACCATGACGATGATATAAACGCGCCCTTTTTCTTGAGGTTCTCACCACACGCCAAAAAGAACAAGCTCCATAAATACCAGCATTACTATGCTTGGTTCTTTTATGGTCTGTCCACGGTTTCATGGGTTACGTCCAAAGATTTTGTCCGCTACGCCAGGTATTACAAAATGGGCCTAGTGAAAAATAGAAGGACCTACATCGAAGGAAACTTTAAGATGGTCGCCTGGAAGATATTATATTTTTCCTATGCGCTGGTCTTGCCGATCCTGTTGACCGCTATTTCACCATGGCTGGTGATCCTTGCCTTTTTGGCCATGCACTTTGTGACCGGATTGAGCATCACCTTGGTCTTCCAAACGGCCCACATTACCCCCAATGCCTCATTCCCCTTACCGGACACCCATGGGAATTTGGAGTCCGAACGTTTGGCGCATCAACTGGAGACCACATGTAACTTTGCGCCGAAGAGTGCATGTTTATCGTGGATGGTAGGAGGCCTGACCCATCAGATAGAACATCATCTTTTCCCAAATATATCGCACATACATTACCGTAACATAGCACCGATAGTAAAACGTACGGCGGAGGAATTTGGCTTGCCCTATCACTCCAACGGATCTTTCGCATCGGCGATTTTCAAACACTTTAAAATGCTCCGCGATCTGGGGCAAATGGAATTGCAGACAATTCCAACACATCAAAACTAAAATACTATGCATTATCATAAAAAGCACCGGACAGGTACGTCCGGCAAACGGCCCGTGTCCAGATTAAATCCTGAGCTACTGGTCAAAAAATCAACATCGACAAATACCGAACCCTATGTTTCAGATAGAAATTTTGAACAATTCCATTTACATGGGGAACTTCGTAAAAACATTGCCCATAAGGGCTATCGATCGCCCTCTGAAATTCAGGACAGGTGTTTCGACCACCTGCTGAAAGGAAAAAACCTAGTGGGCATTGCGGCCACAGGTACAGGTAAAACCGGAGCATTCCTTATCCCCATGGTACAGCAGATGCTAACCGTAAACCATGTTTCCGGTCTAGTGGTAGTGCCCACCCGGGAATTGGCACAACAGGTACAATCCGAATTCAGGTCATTGACCAAAGGCACCCGGCTCACCTCTGCGTGCTTTATCGGAGGAACAAATGTGGGCAGGGACATATCCTCGGCAAGGGGGAAATTGAATCTTATTGTGGGTACTCCGGGGAGGCTGAACGATTTGATTGACCGAGGGGCATTGAGAATTGATACGAGATCGACCTTGGTTTTGGATGAGTTTGACAGAATGCTGGACATGGGGTTCATTAAGGATATACAGAAGCTTGTTTCAGGCATGCGAAACCGAAATCAGACCATGTTGTTCTCGGCGACCTTGGACCCAAACCAGGAAAAACTGATCCAGCAGATCACTGGGGTGGCAACACGTGTAAATGTGTCAAGCGGAACCAGATCGAGCGATAACGTCGATCAACATATCATCCGTGTGAAGAACAGTGAAAACAAATTTGATGTATTGTTCAAGCTGGTAAACGAATCTTCCTTTGAAAAAGTACTGTTGTTCGCAGAAACGAAAAGAGGGGTGGATAAATTAAGCAAGCAATTGAAGAATTCCGGGATCAGATCGGATGTCATTCATGGGAACAAGTCACAGAACTATCGCTCAAGGGCAATAGAGCTGTTCAAGTCGGGAAGCACAAAAATATTGGTGGCAACGGATGTTGCTGCCAGGGGAATTGATATCAAGGGGGTCACCCATGTGATCAACTATCAGTTGCCCCAAACAATGGATAGCTATATCCATAGGATAGGTAGGACCGGCCGTGCATCTGCCACCGGAGTGGCCTACACGTTCGTCAATTAAATAACAAAACGTTTAACAAATACAATTATGCAAGAAGGAACAGTAAAGTTTTTCAACACCGAAAAAGGGTATGGTTTTATTACCCCAGCAAATTCAAAAGCTGACATCTTTGTCCACAACAGTGGACTCATCCATGAGATTATGGAAAACGATGGGGTCTCATTTGAGACCCAGCAAGGCCAGAAAGGACTCAATGCGGTCAACGTAAGGCGAATCGATTAATTATTGAACAAAACATTTAACAAATAGAATTATGCAAGAAGGAACAGTAAAGTTTTTCAACAACGATAAGGGATATGGGTTTATCACCCCCACCAATTCCAATGAGGATATTTTTGTGCACTCATCGGGATTGATCGATGATGTAAGGGAAAATGATGAAGTGCGTTATGAAACAGAGCAGGGTCAGAAAGGACTCAATGCAGTCAAAGTTGAAGTAATCGATTAACAATAATGCTATTACCTCTCTTTTTGAGAGGTTTTTTTTTACCGGACCATAAAAGACCGTTTGTGCAAACGGTCTTTTTTTTTGGCCATCAAGTTGGATGGGGCCGATAACCAGGTCCTTTGTCATATTCGGGGAAGCATTAACCGCTTTGGGATAAAATCACCTTTTTACGCAATAGGTTAAAGCAAGCTCTACCATACATTTGTCTTTTTATGCTCTAAATCTGGTTTACGTGGCCTTTTACAGCGCCATTGGAAAGCATAAAATTAATCTGGAAGACCAGTAAAACAATCTTAAGCTAGTCATGAAAGACGGAAAAATAGTCAAAACACACTGGATAAATAAAATCCGTCCCAGCAATATTGACATATCTTGCCTCTGCCTGTACAATTCCCAATAAGTCGATAATATTGTCGACTGTTTTTGAGGGAAAAAGCCAGTACTACCATACCGACCCATTACAATCGAATTGAATAATTTTCCGACCTTCCGTTGCAGGTTTTGAAAAAGCGACCCACCATTTCAATGGAACCGATCTTGTATTCTTCGACCGGGCCTTTTGGATGCCCTTTGCTACGCCGCCCTAAAAGACACGTCCATTGACCTGGAAATAAAGACATTATCGGAAACCAACAGGTACAACGGCAAGGTTTTCATTTTGCCCCCATGGCAGGATATCTACCAAACCGATGCACAACGAAAACGGGATTGGAACCAAGTGGTGTTCACCTGTGACAAAATGGTACAGGCCTATCACGGATACCAATATGACCTGATCGAGCTTCCCAAGGCAGCTGTGGAGAAAAGAGCGGATTTCATTCTTGACCATATCAAGAGCAACTGACAGGTCAAGCACTACTTTTCCCTTTGTTGATCAAATATGACCTGACTTCCCGATGGACCTTTAAATAATGCCGCTCCAAATCCCCTCCTTGATTTCAAGGGGTTTGGCAATTACTGGCCTTGGAAACCGTACTTTTCGGTCCCTCCCATCGGCAAAGACCACACCCCCCTGTTTTAACCGAAAGAAGACCTCTGCCCTGCGTTTGGACACCTCCTTATTGGAGGGTTGTTTTTCAAATAACCATTGGTATGTCAAGATGCTGGATTTTCTCTGGCCAAGATGGTATTTACCTCCCTCGTTTCGCCAGTATCACACAAACCCATCCCAAAGAAAATCGCCGGTATATTCAGGTATCCCGTGAAAATAGAATGTATGGGATATTACTAACCTTTGTGTCCCAGTATGAGCATCATATCATCAATTTCCAACGGCTTGGTAAAATATCCCTTGATAATGATCGGCCATTGCCCAGCTTTTTCTTTGTCCATGGGATCTATAGAGGAGGAAATGATATTTATCCCAATGTTTTTTTCCTTGCTGTTGCGAAAAAAACCTGCTCGATTCAGGCCCTCGACAAACTCCCACCCATTCAAGACAGGCATATTGATATCGAGTAATAATGTATACCCGCCCTTCGGGGAGTAACCCTCCTGCAAAAAAAGGAACGCGTCATGGCCATTGGCGAAGGTTTTTATAGTCCGCCGATCATCCAACTTTTTGATCATTTTATAGGTTAGCCAATTAAATATGGGGTCGTCATCGATCAATAGTATCAAATCAGTGTTTTTCTCCATGCTTTCCATCTATTTGAGCAGTCCTTTCAACTATATCCTGGATAACCATATCCATTTCCTTACCTGACTTCTTTAGCTGTTCGAGTAAATATTTGAGATCTTGCGAGTAGCCTTCCTCTATTTCCAATAAATTGATGATGCCCAAGATCCGGGACAGGGGCGCCCGTACGATATGGGATTGGGTCCAAGCAATCTCCCTTAAACGCGCGTTCTGTGCTTCAATGGTCTGGATATGGTTATATTTTTCCGTAACATCGTTTGCGAGCACCAAACGGGCATCACTACCTTGAAACATGATGTCATTACTGTAAATTTCCACCTGTATCAAGTCTCCCGATTTCAGGGTGTGGACGAATATGCCCGCAAAGGGCGTATCCCTGTTTTCTTTCCTTTCAGTTATACTATCATTGAGCGCCCTGTAATGTTCCTTTGGCCTTATGTCCCTTATGGTCATGGCCATAAACTCTTCCTTATCATAACCATAAGTTGCCATGGCCGACTTGTTGACGTTCAAAAACGCCAGGCTGACGGGGTCAAACACCCACATGGGCTGTGGACTGAAATCGAAAAGTTCCTGATACATCTTGGTACTGCGCTGCAATAAGCTGACATAGCTATTCCTCTCCTTGGCATATATCAAGGCCCGGTATAGGATTTCAGGGTTCAAATCATCCTTGATCAAATAATCGGAAACGCCCAATTTCAAACTTTCTTGTGCTGTCCTTAAATCCGCATAGCCCGATAATATGATAATAGGGACGTTATTGGACATTCCCAATATGTCCTTGACCAATTCCATGCCGCGTGCATCCGGCAGATGTAGATCCAACAATATAACAGCAATATCAGGGTTCTCTCCGTTCAAATAATCGACGGTGTCCCCAAAATTACCACACCTTACAATGGCTGCGCCCCTGAGCTTCTCCAACAAAAAATCTTCCACCAAGAAAAAATCGCCATCATTATCCTCAACGACCAGTATCGTGCCTTCCCCTATATGTCCATTATAGATTGGCCCCATTCCCTTATCTGGAGAGTGTTGTCAATTGAAGCCAAAATTCCTCAATCTTTAAAATAGCCCTTAAGAAATCCTCCATTTCAATGGGTTTGGTCACGTAACTGTTGGCGTGGTTGACATAGGCTGTATCCACATCTCTTTGTAGGGAAGATGTGGTGAGCATCACAACTGGAATCTTTTTCAAAGTATCGTCCGCTTTGATTTTTTTCAAAACCTCTATCCCACTATAAATCGGGATATTGATATCCAAGAGAATGAGGTCTGGACGGGCCACTCCCTCAAACTGCCCTTGCTTGTAGAGGAAGTCTATGGCTTCCTCGCCATTTCTTGCCACGCTTATTTTTGTTTTGATCTTGCTTTCCTCGAAGGCGTCCAAGGTAAGGACAATATCCCCCTCGTTATCCTCAATCAATAGAATGTGTGCTGGTTTCATATCCATTTTTTCAATGCTTGGGCAGTTCCACAAAAAAAGTTGTTCCCTTTTCCGGTTCGGAGATTAAGCGGATTGTACCGTTGTGCAATTCTGCAATTTTTTTGCAAACTGATAGGCCGATACCATTACTATCACTGTTTGGGGATACCACTTTGAAGATTTTAAAAATATCATCAAAATATTTCTCGGCTATGCCTACCCCGTTATCCGATACTTCAAATATAATCATTTCATCTGTTGGCCTTGCTTTAACGGCGACCTTCAAGGGTTTGTCGCCTCGATACTTAACGGCGTTGCCGATTAAATTGGTCATCAATCGATTGAAAAGGGTAGGATACACCTCAATATGATCAACTTCAGTTTCCAGATGCAGCTCCCCGCCGATTTTTTGTAGCTCTAATTCAAAGGTACGCTTGATCCCCTGCAAAGTTTCCATAATATCGATTCTCTTCTTATCCTCCTTTACCGTTCCCGACCTGGAATACTCCAACAGACTATCGATAAGGCGATTGATCTCATTGGACGAATCCTTGATGATTTCAAAATATCGATGACGGCGCTCTTCTTGCAAATTTTTGCCCTTGCGCTCTATGAGTTCCAGCATCCCCTTGATGTTCCTTACAGGGGCCTTAAGGTCATGGGAGGCAATATAGGCAAACTCTTCAAGGGAACGGTTGATTTCCTTCAGCTTGATATTCTGGTTTTGGATAATCTCATTGAGCCTGTGTACTTGACGTAGATGCTCCTGTTGCCCCGTAATGTCGTTCTGGATGGAAAAGAAACCCAGAAAATTGTTTTCCCTATCGTACAGTGGTTCGGCCTTTATATTTACATCATATTTGTTGCCGGTTTTGTCATAATTGATCAGATTGACATCAAACCCCTTTTTAAGCTTGATCGCCTCGGACATCTCCTTGATTGTCTTGGGGTCACTGTCCTCCCCCTGCAGCAAACTTCCCGGGGTTTTGCCCAGGGCCTCTCTTTCGGTAAAGCCCGTCATTTTCTCAAAAGCCCTATTGGCGTAGGTAATTTCGCCCCTTGTATCGGTAATGATCACAGCACTGTTGGTCTGCTCTGCGATAAGTGACATTTTTTGCAGGGAAATCTCGTCCAATTTTTTAAAATGGACATCTCGAACGGTCATCAAATACTTCATCGCACCAGAAGACCCGCAGGTTATTCCCTTAATAGTCGCTTCCATCCAACGTGGTCCAAAACCCTTCTTTTTGATTCGAAATGAGTATAGGCCCGATTTATTATCATTTGTGGAACGAGCGATAATATTTTGAATCTGGTCCCTTGTTTTCTTGTCTATAATCTTGTCAAAAAAATTGATTTGATTGACTTCATCAAAAGATAGCCCCATAATTTCGGTAACTGTCGAGTTACAATATTCAATGGTACCTTCTTTATCGATAATGCACACCATATCCCTGAGGTTGTCCAATATCGGTTCGAGCACCTGATTTGTGTCTTTATCCCTCGACCTTAATGATTCAAGGGATAGCTTGGATAATTCCAATGCCTTTCTTTTCCCCAATGCCTTGGTCAACTCCAGGAATATCAATACTACCCCTTTAATCTCATTGGACTTGGTTCGAAATGGGGATATCTTCAATAAATACTTTTTGTTTTTGATATCCTCGATGCGCGACTCGAACACCTCTGAGGTCAATAGTACAGCTTCTATATGGCCCATAAGGTTCTCAAGTCTGATTTTGCCCCTGAAATGGGTGATATTTCGACCTATATCATGTGGCAAGAGCTCCAAAATCTCTTTGATTGCTGGAGTGAACCTCCTGATGTTCAGCTCATGGTCCAAGAAAAGCATGGCCACATTTGTACTCTCAATAAGGTTTTCAAGATCCTCTTTGGCACTTGACAATTCCAAGTTTCTCTCCTGATATTCTGCATTGACCGTATAAAGCTCCTCATTGACCGATTCCAACTCTTCATTGGAACTCTGAAGTTCCTCATTGGCGGATTGCAACTCTTCATTACTGGACTCCAGTTCCTCGATGGTCGTTTGCAAGGTTTCTTGGTTGACACGCAATTCTCGCTCCAAAATATTGATTTTTTCCTGGGTCGCAGTGGCCAAATCAATGGAATCATAGTGTACTTCGGTATCATCAAGTTTATCCTGTTCGAAGGCAATTAGCAAAATAGGTTCCCCATCGAGAAGCATTTTTTGCCTGACACGAATGGCTATCGATTTTTGTCCCTCGACAAAAGGGCGAATTTGTTTCGGTACACGAATCGAAGAAATCTCCATGGGTTTGCCTTTCTGCAGCACTTGACGCCCTACAACCTCCAAAGAAAGCCTTAATTCTTCGGGCAGCATTTTTATCAGATTGGAGCTGATTTCACCTACGGGGACCGTTAACCAACGATGTGCATTTCCCGAACTGTGCAATAAATTGAATTGGTCGTCCACGATCAGGGTATCCGGTGCATACTCTTGGATGATGGCTTGTTGTATTTCATTAATTCGTTTTCCCGTTCCCCACAAACCATTCTTGGCAGTCTCTTCCGTAAAAGCTCCAAAAGTAGCGGCTTTTTTGCTCCCTCTAATGTTCATGGAAATAGGGTGTTTGGGAACAAATCGCTTACTCTCCTTGTTCATGTAAATTTTATATCGTTTGTTCAACTCCAAAAAATTATCTTGCGCCCTTCCCAAGGATTCACTAGTGCCCAAAAACAAAATGCCCTGGTCCCTTAAGGCATACTGGAAAACTGAAAAAACCTGCTGTTGCAATGAGTCATTGATATAGATCAAAAAGTTTCTGCAGCTGACAAGATCAATTTTATTGAAGGGGGGGTCTTGTATCAAATTGTGTACGGAGAACACTACCATATCACGGATTTCCTTGGTTACCGTGAATCCGGATGGCATTGAATAAAAATAGGTTTCCAAATATTCCGTTGGAACATCACTGACTATACTCTCCGGGAATATTGTGTTGCCGGCAAATTTAATGGCCTCACCATTAAGATCGGTTGCAAAAATACTTACATCATAACGTAACTTGTGCTTCCACAAATAATCCTTGATAAGGATGGCAATGGAATATGCTTCTTCCCCCGTTGAGCAGGCCGGAACCCAAACACGGATTTTCTTCGTATCCCTGTTTTGCTCCACTATTCTGGGTATTGCCTTTTCCTTAAGTGCCATAAAGGCTTCCTCGTCCCTGAAAAAACGGGTCACCCCAATGAGCAGCTCTCGGGCCAGCTTGTTGGCCTCGGTAGGGGTATCTTTCATAAATTCACGGTATTCTTCAATATTGGTATACCCTAAAAGGCTGGTTCTCCTGTGTATTCTCCTATGGACCGTTGATGGCTTATAGGCGCTAAAGTCCATGCCTGTTCGTTCAAAAAGCAAGCGTAATACAGCCTGTGTATTTGGTTCATCCTCACTTTTGGGCGGCCCCATTGGGTCTATTTTGATCAGGTTGTCGAAGAATGCGGTGATTTCAACACCCATTTCCTCTACGCGACAGACCTTATCGACCATTCCGCTTGCAATCGCGCTGTTGGGCATACCATTGAACTTGGCCTGTGCCGGGTCCTGTGCCAAAATAAGTCCCCCGTATTCCTTTACATCCTTTATACCATTGGTCCCATCGCTTCCCGTGCCCGAGAGGACAATGGCACAACATTTGCCCTCGCTGTATTCCGCCAAGGAGCTAAAAAATGAGCTTATGGGAAAACTGAGTTTTTTGTTCGGCTTTTCCACGAGTACAAAGACCCCTTTATCCAAAAGCACTGTTTTCCTTGGTGGATTCAAATATATGCAACCGGATTTTGGCACCATGGCATCTTCGATGATTTCAATCGGCAAGTTGGTATGTCTGGCCAAAAGCTCATCCATGAGACTTTTATGGTCCGGGGCAAGATGCTGTATCACTACAAAGCAGAGGTTTGTACTGGAGGGCACCAACTCAAAAAAGTCTTCCAATGGCTCCAGCCCGCCTGCAGATGCCCCTATACCTATAATACAAAGCCTGTCATTCATGTTTTTCCTTTTTTAAGGCAATCTTCTATAAAAGGCTCGAAGCCACCCTATCGATGGAATGCACCAATAAGCTACCGACGCCCAATGATTTTTCAACTGTGGGCATACCAAATCTAGCATACCCCATTACCCTGCAATCTACTGAAAGTTTTGAAGATTTTATCAACGTGACCATTTGATATTCCTATGCCTTTATCAATGGCCTTTATCCAGTGGTGCCTTGGGTATGGAACAAGGGGCGTGTGTAACGTTAATAATCGGGTCTTCCCCATAATAGCGATACTCAAGGGCGTTGTCGGTCAAGTCTTGAAGAAGTGCCCATATCGCCGTATGTTGGCACAAACCTTTAAAAATTGACTTTTTATTATGGCCAATACATTTTTTCCAGAACCCCAATGTCCCACAAACTTTCCACCTCCTTGCACATCTTGTTTTTATCCACCCAGTGAACATGGAAGGGGCCTGATTCCGATCTGGCAAATTCAATCAAATCAGGGGCGGCCCTATTATTCGGGAATACACATCCCTATACCTGAAATACCCATCTCACGGTGAATATCCTGAAATTCATCATTTGCTTATTTTCCATAAATGAGTCCGTTCAGTATAAAAAATATGCTCAAAGCACGAATATTTTATAAAACAAGTTGCATCTAAATCCAGAAATGGTATTCATTCTACCCGGGACAACAACGATCCATCGCACTATTTGGGAACGGTAAAATAGAATGTGGAACCTTTTCCCGGTTCCGACTCCAACCAAATCTCGCCCCCTAAATGCTCCACTTGTTTTTTCACGATCGACAACCCCATACCAGTTCCCTCGTAGGCTTCATCGTTGTGGAGCCTTTGGAAAATCAAAAATATTTTATTGAAGAACTGGGGCTTGATCCCTATGCCGTTATCGTCAACACAAAATTCCCAATGTTCTGTCCGATCTCGGACCGTTAGGGAGATTTCGGGACGACGGCCCTCCTCAACATACTTGATCGCATTATCCAAAAGGTTATATAGAATCTGGGTAAGGCTGGATGGGTTCGCCATAACGATTGGCAGTTGTTCAAAGGTAATTACCGCGGAAGTCTCGTTAAGTGTCTTTCGGCGTAAATGTCCATAATCCTCCATAAGCAGGTTCAAATCCACAGCCTCCTTTTCTGAGGATGGGGAGTTGGCCCTCGAATACTCCAAAAGATCCAAAATGATCCTTTTCATACGCTTTGCACCGTCAATGGCATAATGAATATATTGATGCGCCTTCTCATCCAACTGATCGCCATATTTTCGTTTTAGCTGATCCATAAAACTGGAAACCATGCGCAGGGGTTCCTGCAGGTCATGCGAAGTCACAAAGGCAAATTGTTCAAGTTCTTCGTTGGAACGTTCCAATTCCTTGGTATAATTTTCCAAAGATCGGTTTAGTTCAAATAGTTGCTGCTCGTTTTCTTTACGTTCGGTAATATCTGTTATGGCACCTACCATTCGGATAGGATCGCCATTTACATTTCGGATGACAATGCCACGGTCGACCACAAAGGCAAAATCACCGTTGCTTTTTTGATATCGGTACTCCCCTGTCCAAGTCGACCGCTGGCTTTTTAAGGCATCGTCAAGGCTTTCCAGAACCCGCTCCTTGTCATCAGGATGGATGTGGTCCGTCCAGGATTTCAAGCTGGGCGTGATTTTTTCCACTTCATAGCCAAACAGTTTTTCAAAACCGTCGCCCCAAAAAAGGGTGTTTTCCTTGATATCGAAATCCCAAATGGCATCATTGGTTGCTTGGGCCACTTTTTCAAATCGTTCATTTGCACGTTTCAATCGAATATCCGCCTTTTTGCGAAGTGTGACATCCTTAAAATAAACGGATATTCCATCCTCCGATGGATAGGCCGATACCTCAAACCAACTGTCCAATGCTGGGTAATACTCTTCAAAACTTACCGATTTGCCGGTATCTTTGGCTTTATGGTATTGACTGTAAAAGTCCGAATCAATGGCGTCATCATATTCTTCCCATAGATTTTTCCCAATGATTTCCTCGCGTTTTTTACCCAGCACCTTCTCGGCTTCCCTGTTCCAATATTTTACAACCCAGTCCGTATCTACCGAGAAAAAGGCATCTCCGATACTTTCCAAGATCGTTTCTTTCTCCAAGTAGGCCTTTTCAAGTTCCCTCTTGGCCTTTCGGCGATCATCAATATTTTTAAAGTAGGCGGAAATCCCATTGTTGCCTGAATAGACGTTGATCTCATACCAGCAGTTATCTCCGGGATATAGGTATTCAAAACTCTCCGGTTTACCGGACCGTGACACCCTTTTAAAGACTGTTTCCAATTCGGTGTTTTTGGCCGGTGAAAATACCTTCCAAATATTCTTTCCGAGCACTTCCCGACTCGACTTTTCCAGTAGAAGTTCAGCTTGTTTGTTGAAGTATCGAAAATTCCAATGTTCATCAAGGGCATAGAAAGCGTCAGAAATACTTTCCAGCACTTCCACACGTTCTGCTTGTTCGCGAAGATAATTTTGTTCAAATATTTTTTGATCGGTAATGTCCAAAATCAGGGAATTCCAAAGGATGGCTCCATCCGGCAATTCCTGGGGCGTACCAATGCCTTGATAATAGCGTCTATCGCCTTGAGGGGATTGGTTCCACCAACTAGCGTTCCAGGTGGAAAGGTTTTTTGCGGATTCATCGATGGACTCAACTACTTTATCCATGTCTCCACCCGCCGCAATCTGAGACCATATTTTCTCAGGATGTTCGCGACATTCATCTGGAGTCATCCCCCATATCCGGCGACTTCCCTCACTTATGTACAAAATACGGTCCATACCTTCGCCCAAACGTAAATATTGAAATACAACGCCAGGCATATTATCGGTCATGGTCTTCAACTGTATCTCCGCGGTCTTTCTTTCATCGATGTCCTGATAGCTTCCAAATATACGCTCGCACCGGCCATTGACAAACTCGGCTTTTCCTATACAGCGCACCCATTTTACATGGTTTTGGGCGGTCTTGACCTGCAGTTCTAAATCAAAGACTTCCCCTGTCTCGATCAAATTGGACACTGCCTCTTGGATTTGCATTTTGCTATTTTCTTCATAGAACTCAAAACCACCGGTCAAACTGGGGTTGTAATCCTCATCGACCTCTAGGATCTCCCTAAGCATGGGGGACCAAAACATTTCATCGGTGCCCCCTTGATCAAGGACCAATTCCCAACTGCCGATCTTGGCCAAGTTGGAGGCCTCATTGTATAGGTTGACGGCCTTTCGCTTTTCGGTCACATCGAAAACCATGGAATTGAACACAACTGTCCCATCGGGCAAAAAACTCGGGGTCCCATATCCTTCGTGCCATCGTTGCTCCCCATTGGGCAAAATATTGCGCCATACACTGTGCCACTTGGATTTTCCTGCAATGGATTCATTGATGTCCTTGACCACAGTATCAAAATCCCCGCCATTCCTTATCTGATCCCATACAAGGTCGATATTCTGTTCACAGTGCTCAGGGGAAATATGCCAAATATCATTGGCGCTCTCCGAAACCGATAGCAATCGATCACTGCCGTCCGGATACAAGTGGTATTGGAAGACAACCCCCGGCAGGTCATTGGTAATGGATTGCAGGCGAAGCTCCGTCAATTTGCGCTTGTGAATATCTTGGATACTGCCAAATATCCTGATGGGGACACCTTCGACTTTTTCCACTTGACCTATCGCCTTTATCCATCGCTCGTTCCCTTTAAGGGTAATTATGGGCGCCTCGATTTCCCAAGGATTATCGGATGCTATTCCCCTTGCTATCTCATTTTTGACAAAGTCGCGATGATCTTGATGGTAGAAATCGACCGCCTGATCCAATTCGAGCTGAACCGCCTTGTCCATTTCATGTATTTCCCTGGTAATCTTTGAAAAGAACACTTTTTTATCGGAAAGATTTACTTCCCAACTGCCCATACGCGCCAGCTGGGCAGTTTCCTCATAGAGTAAGGTCGCCCTTTTCTCTTCGGTGATATCAAAAATCAAACTGTTAAAGACCACTGAACCGTCCGCCATGGCATTGGGGGTACCAAAACCTTCATGCCAACGTAGCTCCCCGGATGGAAGTACATTTCTCCATCTGAAGTTCCACTTTTCACCGGTTTCAATGGACTGGGCAATCGAATTATTCACCTCTTCCCAATCACCTCCCTTTTTGATCTGTTCCCAAACCAGTTCATTGTCGGCCTCGCACTCGGATGGCTTGAGTTTCCAGATGCGACTTGATGCCCTGCTTACACTCTGCATGGAGTCCGTGCCGTCAGGTCGGATGACGTACTGAAATGCAACTCCCGGCAAATCATCGGTTATGGACTGCAAACGCTGCTCCGCAATCTTGCGTTCATGGATATCTTGAAAGCTACCATACATTAAGACGGCCCTGCCATTGCCCATATTTACATTTCCGATGACCCTTACCCATCGTTCCTTTTGCTTGGTCGTGATCAATATGGCCTCAAAATCAAATCCCTCACCGGTGCGTATAGATCGATCTACATAATCCTTGACCATGCCCCTATATTCGGGATGATAAAAATCGATTGCTGTTTCCAAATCCGGCCGAAAGCTTTCGGGATCGGTTTCATGCAATCGATGTACAATCTCCGACCAATATACCTCCCCATTTATCAGGTCCACCTCCCATCCCCCAATTTTGGCCAATTTACCAGCCATTTGGTTGAGCTCACGGAGTTTCTTCTGTTCGGTAATGTTCTTGGCCGTTGCATAAACAATCTGTTCCCTTACCGAAGCCCTGCTGGTCCAACTCAGCCATAAAACATCACCTGATTTGGTAATGTAGCGATTCTCAAACCCTAAGGTACGATGACCTTTGGTAAGACTTTCCAAATCGGCGTTGGAAGCCGCAACATCGTCAGGGTGGACAAATCTATGGTAGGAAACATTGAGTATCTCTTCCTCTTCATACCCTGTAAGTTCACAAAACGCTTTGTTGATTTTGAGAAATCTACCTTCCAAATCGGTAATACAGACAATATCCGGCAAGGTATCCAGCATTTGGCCCAGATCGCTCTCCAGTTGCTTTCGGTAAAGCTCAGAACCCAATTGGGCCTTTAGATGGTCAAGTATCTCCACATACCTCCTTAAACTCGTCCGTTCCAGTTGACTCCCGATGACCAGAACACCTACAACTGTATTGCCATGCATCAAAGGAAGGCCCAATATCGATTTTAACCCTATGGTCTTGGCAGCGGCTTGTCGGACAAAATGCCGATCCACTTCCCGCCCGGACCAAAGAATTCGCTTCTCGCCCGCCCAGACCATACCGGGCAATCCCTCCCCCTTATTAAGGGTATCCCTGGTTGGGGTCCCGTTGTAGAACCCTTCCACGGAATCGTCCTTGGTTTGATGTCCAAGCTGTCTTAAAAGACTGTTTTCAAGGTTCAGTGCCCATAGTTCGACAAAGAGGAAATCACCAAATTGTTTGATTGAGCTACATAGCCTATTTACGGTAGCTGGGATATCGGGCGTTGTATTGAAGCTTCTGGAAACCTCCGCAATGAGTTCTTGCTCCAACGCTTTGTTTTTTTGGGTCGTGACATCACGTTCAATGGCTATCCAATGGGTATACCACCCTTTCTCATTGGCCACCGGGGTAATGGATAGGTGTATCCAAAACTCCTCCCCATTCTTTTTGTAGTTGATCATGGTGGCTTCACAAGATTCCCAATTTCTCAGTGATCTGCCCAACTTCCCAAGTTCTTCCCTATCTGTTTTGGGGCCTTGCAGGATTCGAGGTGTTTTCCCAATAACCTCTTCTGCCCCGTACCCGGTCAACTTGGTAAAAGCTTCATTGACATATAGGATTCTAGGGCCAGGCTCATCAAAAGGTTCCGCTTCGGTAATCAAAACTGCATCATTGGTATTGGTCACTACACTTTCAAGTAGTTTATGCTGCTGCTCATGTTCTTTGATAGCCGTAATATCCTGTACCGTTCCCTCAAAAACAATCGGATTACCCTTCTCATCCTTTATCAACCTACCCAATTCATGTACCCAACGAACACTTTTGTCCGGACAAATGATACGATGGACAAAATCATGGGGCCTTTCTCCTGAAGATGAAATACGTTGCTCTTCCTCAAAAACTTCCTGATCGTCCGGGTGTATGCTATTGAAAAAGTTCTGGTACGTTAGTTCGAATGTTTCCTTGTTCACGCCCCATATGACATATACCTCATCCGACCAAGAAAGTGTCCCATCCTCCATATCCAGACTCCAGTAGCCCAATTTGGCTATGGAAGATGCCGTTTTGAGCCTGGCTTCGGACTCCTGCAACCTTATTAACTGATTTTCTTTCTCTGTAATATCATGACAAACCACCAAAATACAGGGCTTATCATCAAAGTCGAGGATATGTCCATTGATTTCCATTCGCACCAATTCCCCGGATTTTTTTTGGTGGGTGAAGATCCCGAAATAGAAATTTCCTTCAGATTGGCCAATACGCTCATTTGCTTCAAGCAGATGGGGAATTTCTTGTTTGGGCTGGAGTTCCTTTAGGGTAAGCCCCATAAACTCCTTTTGAGTGTACCCATAATGATCCATAGCGGCTTGGTTGACCTCCAAAATCTGAAATGTTTTGCGATCATAAATCCAACTTGGCAGGGGATTTAAATAAAATAGATTACTGAGGTTTTTCTCTGAGCCCATGATTTTTTATTAATTGACCATTACATACTATAAACAAACGTGCCCGAGCACAAATGTGAACAGTACCGGGTCTTGTTTTTTTCCGGCCCAATGGTCCGATGGCCGTTGACCCGAGCAACAAACCTGTTGCTCTGGAACATGTTTGCATATCCCTCATCGACCAAAATAATTCAGTGCCAAGGTTAAAGGTTTTTAACCAGTGGCATTGTAAGCCATCCTATGCTTCCACCTCGACCGAGCATTAATCTTAAGTCGGGTAGGTCAACAAAAGATTTCCTATTATCATTACCGTTAGCAATAGTTCCAAAAGTGAACGACTTTCTTGATCGTTTCCAAAAAATCGTCTATTTCCGAAGGCTTGGTCACAAATGCATTCACCTGATGCCGGTAGGCAAAGTCAATATCCCTTTCATCGTTACTCGTGGTCAATATGACTACTGGAATGGAAGCATGGATACTGTCCCCCTTAAGCTGCTTAAGGATTTCACGGCCATTTGGGGCAGGAATATTAATATCCAGCAAAATCAGTTCATACCGCTTCGAAGTCTTAGTTCCCACAGAATCTTTGACCCTATCCAATACACTGCTACCTTCCTTTACAAAATCCAATTGATAACCACTTCCCAATTCCTCAAATGCTTCTTGGACAATAATAATGTCCGCGATATTGTCCTCTACGAGCAGAACCCTCATTCTTAACTTTTTTTTAAGGGAAATTTAAGGAATGAAAATAGATTACAAAAAGAAAGTACCTGAAAATCCATTCAACAATGCAAAAAAAAGAATCCGCTTCTCCCCAACCGGATATTCCACGCTCCCGGCTCCCCTGATGGCAGTTGTGTGGCCACCGTGAAGATCGACACCGGAGAGATCGAACATCTCCCTCTACCTTTTTAAAATGGTGGTCCGACAATCCAGAAATGTGCCGAACGGCAGCATTTGCGATAATGGTAGCAGACCCATGGCCAGCTCTGTACCTTTTGGCCTTGGTCAGGTACTTCCATTGTAGGGCCATCTCCAACTTGTATCATATCGCATTGACAATCTTGCACAAGGGTGCCGTTGGGGCAAAACCTCTTTTTTTGGTCAAAGGCAGGGGGGTAATAATTTCCCCTTTGATTTCCTTGATACTTGCTTCCTAAATTTTAAGGGGGCTGTTTGGTTCTTTTATTGGGGACCCATAAAATTTGATGGGCGCCCGAACGGATCTAAGGTCTTCCAGAGCAAGGCCCCAAGAAGGGATTGCAAAGGAAGGACGCCCCAAAAATACGTTTGGACGAACCTAGAGTTTGGCACAGCTTTTGAAACCTCTAATATGAACCCAAAATGAAAGCTTATGAAAACGTATATATTGTTTATAGTGTCCCTGCTTTTCATTTCTGGAGATGCCTTGGCACAGCATCGGGGCAAAGAAGATTGGAAAGCCCATAAAAAAATGCAGAAGCAAGAAAGGAAATGGCAAAAGGAACAGGACAAAAGAAAGGCCGAGTACCTTAGGGAAATGCGAAAGAACGAGCAGGAATACCATCGTGAACTTGCCAAGGATCAAAGGGAATATTACAGGGAACTGAGGAAGCGTGAACTGGAGCACCTTAACGAGTGTCATCACTGTGACCATGGTTTTTACCACAATGACGGCCATTATTACCGGGACGGGGTCTATTATTCCACAAGGACCCGTGCCCCGTTGACCGTGGATGCCGAGCTTGTGCTCCCCAACGGTTCCATACGGGTAAGGCTATAGTGGGCCACCGGCCATGATCCACATAAAATTACAGTGCACAACCCCGATCAGGCAAGCTTGGCCGGGGTTTTCCCCTCTTGTCTCGGGTCGGGTTTCAAGGGTTGTTTGAGGGTCATGACCACCTCCAGACTGTAATGCCCGAACTCTTCGGTCACCGTACCATGGCACAGATAGATACCCTTACCATGGATGGGAGTGGCCGCCATGGTTTGCGGAAAATGCACACAGTCAAAGAAGTGCCCCTTCAGGTCGAGCATGGTGGTAAAACGCATGGTATCCCCTTTGGAGGTGGTATTCAAGCGGGTATGCACCATCGAGCCGTAGATCCATATCTTTTGGTCGGCATGGGCCCCAAAATCATTGGCGTTCAACCGACTCTTTATTTTTGTATCCATCAATTCATAATATCCAAATAGCGGAAAGCCCAAGAGTTCCAATTGGTCATAGGCATCCTCAATGGGATGGGATGGAAGTTGCGGTAATGTAAAATGCCTGTGGTTGGGTTTAAACAGCAGTTTCTGGACAGTATCCTTTCGATGCGACTTGGTCTTGAACAAGACCTGCCAGAGCAGCTGCTTCTTGGGCACCCCAAAGCCCCGAAAGGCATCGATGCGAACCAAGATCGTCAACTGTTCGATGGCAATAGGGACACGGTCTATAAAATCATCAAAATCCCTGAACTTCCCATAGAGCTGCCTTTCGTTCAAAATGCGTTGGATGACCAAACGTTCCAAACTCCGGAGTTGTCCCAGTCCCAAATAGATGTGCTTGCCATAGATGGTATTGACATGGTTACTTCGGTTGATGCAGGGCGGATGGATGACCCCGCCCCACATCTTGGCTTCATGGACATAGAGTTCCGTATCGTAAAACCCTCCCCCATTGTTGAGCACGGCCACCATAAACTCCAAGGGGAAGTAGCATTTCAGGTAAAGGCTCTGGTAGCTTTCCACTGCATAGGAAGCGGAATGCCCTTTGGCAAAGGCATAGCCCGCAAAGCTCTCGATCTGTTCCCAGACCATCTGGGTCAGGGTGGCATCATGTCCCCTTTGTTTGCAGTTATCAAAAAACTTCAACTTTACTACCTGGAATTCCTCCCGGGAACGGAACTTTCCGCTCATCCCCCGTCTCAGCACATCGGCCTCCCCAAGGTCCAGTCCCGCAAAGAGGTGGGCCACTTTCAGTACATCCTCTTGATAGACCATGATCCCATGGGTCTCGGGCATAATCTCCAGTAAAGCGGGATTGGCCTCTTTACGGCGTTCCGGTTCCCGTTCCCTACGGATGTATTCATCCTTCATTCCCGAAGAGGATACCCCGGGACGGATCACGGAGCTGGCCGCCACCAGTCCGAGATAGTCATCGGTCCGCAGTTTCTTCATCAGCCCCCGCATGGCAGGGGATTCCACATAGTAGGCCCCAATAGTCCTCCCCTCGCTCAACAGTCGGTTGATGTTGGCATCCTGCTTCATGACCTCCACGCTCTTGATGTCCAAAAGGGGGGCATCCGGTTGATTTTTCTTAATGACCTCCACCGCCTCTTTGATCTTCGCTAATCCCCGTTGTCCCAAAATGTCGAACTTGAACAGCCCCACATCCTCGGCAATGATCATATCGAACTGCACCGTCGGGAACCCTTTGGGCGGCAGGTTCGTGGCCGAGTAATAGTGTTGTGACCGGTCCAAGATCAATATCCCCGAGGAATGCACACTGATATAATTGGGCATCCCATGGATATAGGTGGCGTATTTCAACACCAAACGGGCCAGCTCGTCCAAGCTTCCCTGCTCGTACCGACCTGCACTGAGCTTATCGATTTCCTCGGTGGGCAGACCGAACACCTTGCCCAGTTCCCGTACAGCGGCCCGGTACTTAAAGGTGTTGTAGGTCCCCAAGAGGGCCACATGCTCGAAACGTTCAAAAATATAGGCCGTGACATCATCCCGGTCCCATGTGGAGAAATCAATGTCAAAATCGGGGGGCGAGGCCCTAAAGGGATTGATGAACCGCTCAAAGTACAGATCCAGTTCCATGGGATCCACATCGGTGATCCCAATCAGGTAGGCCACCAGACTGTTGGCCCCGCTGCCCCTGCCCACATAGGGATAGCCCTTGAATCTTGCATAGGAGACGATATCATGATTGATCAAAAAGTAGGACACAAAATCCAACTCTTCGATAATCCCCAATTCCCGTAACATACGCTCTTTGACCTGCTCCGTGGGATGGGCATAGCGCCGGGGCAACCCTTCCAGGGCCAGTTCCCGCAACCGTTCCACATCGGTCTGCTTAGATTCCAAAAAACGGGACTGGTTCTGGGAGACCCTTTCCGTTCCAAACCCAAAGGCAATGGTACAGGAATCCATCAACCGCCGTGTATTCTCCCAGATATGTGGAACATCGGCCAAAGTCTTTTTCAAGGTATCCATATAACGCATGGTATCGGTGGCCCTCCCCTCCTCGGACTGGGGCAGCTTGCTCAGCAGGGTATTGAGTCCAATGGCCCTAAGCAACCGGTGCGTATTGAAATCTTTTTTGTTACGGAAGGTAACGGGCTGCAAAAGCACCAGCTTGTCGGTATAATCCCGATACCTAGAGAAGCGCAGTTTTCGGAGCTCCTCCACCGATACCCCGATATATTCATAAGCCCGGAAGTCCGTCCGTTCCTCTTCCTGTACCTTCTCGAAGGGATAGATGACATGGACATTCTCAAATACTGGGGCCATGGAGGGAATCAGCGTTCCCTTGTGCAGATGCTGGGAAAGAAAGGCGTTGAGCTCCCGAAACCCCTCATTGTTCTGGGCCAGGCCCACAAATTCCTGCACGTTCCCATTGCGAAAATCGATCCCCAAGATGGAGCGTATCCCCTGTTCCTTGGCCAGGCGCACAAAGTTCATCCCCGCCGAGCTGTTGTTGATGTCGGTCAGGGCCAAAGCATCCACACCGCACTTGACGGCCAGTTCCAAGAGTTCCATTTCGGAGAGTACCCCGTAGTTCAGGGAGTAATATGTATGGCTGTTCAGGTACATTATTGCTGTCTATGGGCCAATAAAATGGGCGGTTGTCCATCAAAAGGGTTTCCACCCCTTCCTATGCTGTGGGCACCCATGGCCGAGGCCCGCATCAGACTGGATTCCCCAAAGCGGCTGCGCACGCGGTCCATGGCCTGATAGAGGTTCAGCAGTTTTTCATCATCGGCGAAGAGGTCGATCTGATAATGTCCCCCCACGATATGACTGTAGTTGATCCCAACGAGTCGGATGAGCATCCTTCGGTCATAGAGGGAGGCAAAGAGTTCCTTTACCAAGGGTACCAACACATGGTCCGCGGAAGTATAGGGAATCCGTTTCTGCTTCGTATAGGTCTTAAAGTCGCTGTACCGGATCTTGACACTGACACAGCCCGTCATCTTGTTGGCCCGTCTGAGTTGATAGGCCAAGTTTTCCGCCATGGCGAACAGGGTGGTCTCCAGTTTGACCATGTCCGTGGTATCCTTTCCATAGGTCCGTTCCGAGGAGATGGACTTCCGCTCATGAAAAGGCACCAAAGGGGTATTGTCCAGTCCTTGTGCACGCATCCAAATGGTCCGTCCATGTCGGCCAAAGCAACTTTCCAGCATTTCCAAGGGCAGTTCCTGTACCGTCCGGATGGTGGTCACCCCCATATTGGACAGCAGCCCGTAGGTCTTCTCCCCCACCGAAGGCAGTTTACGGATGTGCAAAGGGGCCAGAAATTCCCTTTCAAGGCCAAGGTCTATCTTCATCTGGTTGTTGGGCTTGGCCTCCCCCGTGGCCACCTTGGAGACCACCTTGTTCTGGGACAGTCCAAAGGAAATGGGCAATCCGGTCTCTTTCAAGATCCGTTGCCGCATTTCCGAGGCGTACTTATAGCAGCCAAAAAAGCGGTCCATCCCCGATAGGTCGGCATAGAACTCATCCACACTGGCCTTTTCAAAGACCGGGACACTCTCCTTGATGACCTCGGTCACAGTATCGGAAAACTTCATATAGGTCCCCGCATTGCCCTTGATGACCGTGGCCTCCGGACACAATCTTCGGGCCACCTTCATGGACATCCCCGAGTGCACCCCAAAGCGCCGGGTCTCATAGCTACATGCCGCCACCACCCCACGGTCCCCCAACCCACCGACCAAGAGGGGCCGCTTCATCAGACGACTGTCCAGCAGCCGCTCACAAGAGACAAAAAAAGTGTCAAGATCGAGATGGAGAATGGTGGGCTTCATAATTACATTATGGATTTATTCCAATTTATGGGAAAAAATCCAAATGTATAAAAAGGGATGGTCCATTTCAAAACTTTAACAATTATGACTATCTTATAGCTATAAAAATCCAACCTCAAGATGTGCTACTCGCCACTGAAGCTGTTTCCTCATTGACAATAATCCCCAATGGCACATTCATTAATTTGTGTCCCTTTACCTCTCCACGGGTAGTATAATCAAAACCTTTTTCGATAGATGTCACATAAAGGCCATCATAGACGGTCTTGTTCTCAACGAAACAACCCAAACGGAAAGTTCAAGATAACCTATGTTGCCCTCCAGAACATCTACTTTAAGAATTGATGATTTACTCCAAGGTAATTTCTTTGAAGGTGAATTGGTCATCACATGCAAATGCCTGTCATTCACTATTGAACGAATACCCTTATTCACCCTTGCGACAAATATATTATTATCCAACCCTTCATTTTTTTTGGAATTTTTATTTTCCTTCAACATCAGGGATAGTTAACTTGCAATTCCCTTGTCCACATAATTTTCTTCAAAGACATTCGTGATTGAGCTAATAACACCTTGTTTCTCTATATTTACTTTCTGATCAGTTGTGGTAAGGCATGACAAAAAAAAGTATACCAAGACCACCGGCATATGAAACAAATAGGGCCGATTTAATTGATTATGAACTTTTGATTATAATGACGGGTTTATTTTGATTGATATTGAATTAATAAATGATACGAGGATAATTATTAAATCTCAACTCATACAACAGAATGCTATCAACGACCCTATTTAGATTTGAATGACTCTAATTTTGATGCGGGTGCATTCGATCAATTAATTTCTTTACCAGAAATGTTAAAACCCAATCGAATCATTGAAGAATTAAAAGATTTACTGGCGAGGACAAAATCAAGTAAAACAATAAACATTTTATGGTAAGCTATTCGGTGAGCATACGCCACCGAAAAGTTGAAAATCCTCATTTTATAGAACTTTCCAGAAGCAGGTTCCAGTGCCTCCCTCAATTGCATGTGTAGGAAAACACTGCGTAGGTAAACATATCAGTACGACTTTAAGATATTTCGAAATGGATCATTGAAACATTTTCAACCGATGTTCCAGTATTTTGGAATACTTTTCTTTCATGTCATTGGAAAGAAAAGAAACCGATATTAAATCCTTCCATTTCTGTTTTGCCCGGAACATGTCCTGAAGTATGGTTTCTATAGTTTTTTCGTTCAATTGCAATCGCTCCTTCGCATAGTAATCCGTAAAGTCTGAGGCTTTCAAATTACTTTTTTTCCTTTCAGGGTCAATGCGATTTCTTCTTCAGGATTTTTGATCGCAATGGAGGAGTTCAACAAATCGTAAGCAGGTGCCAACGTCGTTTTGCCATTCTTTGTAATTAGGGAAAATTTTTTAAGGTGCATATCCTCGTTTCCAGTCACAAAACAATAAACTATCCTTTTGAAAAATTCTAGTTTCTCAACCACTGGAAACGTACAAAATTCTTCGATAACGGGCACCAATTTCTCCATACAGAAACGATACTTGGTATCTCTGGAATTTCCTGTCAATTGGGCAAAATCTTCCGTTGCATATTTTTTTCCCTTACCATATCTGTCAAAACGCTTGATAAAATAGGACAGACTACCGTCTTTGCCATAAACCATACCATGAAAGGGCACATTGATACCAATGACCTTGGCCATTCGCATGGTGAGGTCCTCATTCTCGGGCAATTGGGGGATAATATCATTTTGGGGTTTTATGATATAAGTCCCAAATTGGTCCACAACTTTAAATTCCTGGTCGACTACGGAAATACTCGCACTCAATTTAGGCTGCACGCCCTGTATGGATAATTTCTTAGCCCTGTTTACCGCCTCTCTCCTCAGTTCCGAAGCTGTATAAGGCAAATCATGTAAGCCGGTCAACTTGGCGGTAATCATTTTGAGCCCTTTCCCACTATATTTTGCCGTACCGCACTGTTCATATGTTATAGGGCACCTATTCATCTTCCATAGGTTCTACAGTTACTGCACCTACCAAATCAGCACCAGTGGCCATCAATTGGGAGAAATAATCCTTGTGGTCAATTTTGGAAATCCTAAGTAGACCTTCCAACATGATACCTTCGGGCAACAAACCTTCAAAAAAGGGAGGGAACCCATCAAAACTGAACTTCTTTTGACCAACGGGCATGGTCAATGAAATTGCCTGACCATTGTAATCATCATCATAAGTAAACCTATACTCCCTTGGAGAGACTTCTGTTAAAACTCCTGCCCTTTTCCCATGGGTATATACCACTGCCTTTCTCATACATTTTCAGTCAATGGGCTTTTAAATTCCACTTCTATATTCAATACCTGAAGCACGGCAAGAATGTTGCTCCAACGAACAGTTTCCTTATTTTTTTCAATATCAAAAACGGTTGTCTTGCCTATACCGGCCAAATTAGCCAGTTCAAGCTGTGTCAGCCCGGCTTTCTTGCGATGTTTTTTTACCATCAAACCTAAATCAATCATATATTACCGTTTTAGCAGTAAATGCACGTGTTTAATTGGTTAAATAGTTTTAGAAGCAAAGATTTATGTATTTTTTACCGTTATAACAGTAAATTTAACGATACTTTACTATTTCTACATCTATACAAAAACAATATTCAAGTATTACCGCTAAAACGGTAATATAATTGGATACTTATCTTTCCAAATATCCATTTGTAAACATTGACCAGAGGCAATACACTGTATAATCGTACTTCCCGCTAAAGATCACTGTTGAACCATTTGTCTATACCTGTTGAACTTGACTAAACTTAGAGGCACTTATGTTTTATACAATATAAATGAAGCCAAAAAATAATATTTCTAATTGATATTCCAATATTTAAGAATGAGGTGGCCTATTCGGTGAGCATAAATTTATGGAAGGCTGGAAAGTTCTTATTTACTGGGATTTCCAGAGGAAGGCTCTAGTGCCTCCAGATTTGCTGATGTCGGGCACGAGTCGCAATCCCTCTTTCAAGGCCTTCTTCAGTAGTTGCATAAAGGTCTTTGTCTTTTTGTTCTCAAAACAGGCGGTCCAGGTACAGCCCATCTAACCATTTCCAAACAGATTGCCCTGATTGGCGGCGTTAAAAGCACATACATCACAGGCACCTGCCTTGGGTACCAAGGTCTTGTCAGCCAAATTAAATGGCCCCCTATTTAGATCAAATACCCTACTGTCTATCATTAGCTCTTAATTGTTCTCTATATCGATCCTTTTCAGGATCCACGTCAAGATAGAAGTAAAAAACCCAATACTTACCTTAATGAACTTTAAACAGCTCATGGAAAAATTGCCCGACAATCAATTTCTCCGGGGGCACCCGTCCTTTGTCGTGAAACTTGTATGCATAACGGCCGTCCAGCGGAATAAGATTCATCATCGGCGACATCCGAATATCCATTGGGAAGCGTTATAAAGAAACCTGCCTTAAAAGATTGGGGATCGACTAAGCAAGTATTCGTCTCCAAAATATTTCAACAACTTATTTTTCAATGCATTGTAAAATATTTGATAACTATTTTTTTTAATATTAACCATTTGGTTAAATTTGATGGTTAATTCAATTGAAATGATACATACCGAAACTGAAAAATCAATTTTAAAGGCTGCAAAGCTGGTATTTTATAAGAAGGGACTGGCTGCAGCACGTATGCAAGAGATTGCGGACGAGGCCAACATCAACAAGGCCATGCTCCATTATTATTTCAGGAGCAAGCAGAAATTGTTCGAAGCGGTTTTTCTACAAGCGTTCGGGGAACTGGCCCCCCACTTGAATACCATTTTCAATTCAGATAAACCGGTGTTTGAAAAAATCAGGGATTTTGTGGATGGATATATCACATTTGTGGCCGACAACCCTTATTTACCAACGTTTATCATTCAAGAGATGAACATCAACCCCCAATTTGGAGAGACATTCTTTGCCAATCATATCACGCCAGACCCCTCAGTATTTGAAAAACAAATAGGCAAAGAGATCAAACAAGGCATTATCAGGCCCATAGACCCTAAGCAACTGGTACTAAACTTGATCTCATTGACCGCATTTCCCTTCATTGGGAAAGAATTGGTGACAGGTATTTTAGGACTTGACGAAGTTGCTTTCAAAACCTATATGGAAGAACGAAAAAAATTGATTCCCGAAATGATCATAAATACTATCAAAGCATCATGAACAGTTTAAGTAACACCCTTTATGTATTACCATCAATGGATGCAAAACCAATCCAAAGAAAGCGGCTCTTTTTTTTATTGATTTTCCTGATAATCCCACTTTTATCGCAAGCCCAACTGACCATTTCATTGGATGAATGTCTACGACTGGTCAAAGTCAATTATCCTCTGGCAAAGCAGTCCACCATGTTGGCCGACCAAGCAAGACTTGATATTGAAGCCATCAAGAAAGATCGGCTGCCCACATTGGATCTCAATGGGCAGGCCACTTATCAATCTGAAGTGACAAGTCTTGGAGGTCAATTGCCCAATAGTACCATTGTCCCGCCCAACAAGGACCAATACCGTACGACTTTGGATATCAATCAACTGATTTACCACGGAGGTATGATTGATGCTTCGGTCAAGGCCAAGGAGACCAAGTCGGCCATTGAACAACAGGAGCTTGAGATTATTTTATATGGTTTAAAAAAACGTGTAAACCAGCTGTATTTTTCCCTATTGTTACTTCAAGAAAACCAAGATTTGTTGCAGGCAAAGGAATCCCAGTTGACCGTAAGACTTGAAGAGGTCAAGGCCGGGGTCAAATATGGCACCCTACTTTCATCATCGGCGGACGCGCTTGAAGTTGAACTCCTCAAAATCCAGCAGAACAATACTGAACTTGCCCTATCTAAAACAGAATTGCTCCAACAACTTTCCCTATTGATAGGTACCGACCTGCAGCAACAGGTTGTGTTACAGCGACCAGAGATTTATTCAGAGGTTCCCGAACAGCTTTCCAGAAGACCGGAACTTTTACTTTTTGAGCTACAAAAATCCCAAGTCGATCTGTCGTCGGACCTTTTGGAAAGGTCCAAACTTCCCAAAATCAGTGCTTTTGCACAGGGCGGATATGGGAATCCGGGGCTCAATATGCTGGACAATACCTTCAACTCCTTTTTCATGACCGGTGTAAAACTCAACTGGAATGTTTTTGATTGGAACAAAAACCGAAAGGAACGACAGTCTTTACAAATCAACCGGGACCTTGTCGGTTCGCAAAAGGAAACCTTTGAACTCAACAATAATTTGGAGTTAGTCAAGCTACAATCCGAAATAGACAAAATGGAGGGGCTGATCCAATATGATGAACAGATCATTCCCAGGTTTGAAAAAATGGTCAAGACAGCAGAATCCCAACTGAAGAACGGGGTGATCACCTCCTCGGCCTATATCACCGAGTTTACAAATTTATATGAGGCCAAGAGCAATCTTGCCTTGCACAAAACACAAAAACTAATGAACCAGATTCAATATCAAATTACACAAGGCACCTATGAAAAGAGCAGTAACTAGGGTCCAAAAGACCAAAAAAGCCCTGACAATATTGTCCATTTCCGCTCTGGTCGTTTCCCTTACATCCTGTAATGGTGGAGGGGACCTCGCCGATGGCTATGGAAATTTTGAAGCAACAGAAACTACGGTTTCCGCTGAGGCCAATGGCAAAATTCTATCTCTAAATATTGAAGAAGGAAGCTTACTTCAAAACAATGATGTTGTCGGGGTCATCGACACCACCCAATTATCGTTGAAACGCGACCAATTGAAAGCCGCAAAACAAACCATTTACTCAAAATCAACAAACGTGCTTTCCCAGCGAGAGATACTTCAGGAGGAATTGAAGGTGGCCCAAAATGACAAAGAACGTATCGAAAGCTTGATCAAGGAAAATGCGGCCACCCAAAAGCAATTGGACGACATCCAAGGTAAGGTCCGTATCCTTCAACAACAGATCAAGAGTGTAGAGACCCAGAACGCCCCCATCATCAACGAAGTCAAGGGCATTGAGGTCCAGATCGAGCAGATTGAGGACCAAATTGCAAAAAGTATCGTGAAAAGCCCGTTGGACGGTACGGTATTGGTCAAATATGCCGAACCTGGTGAAGTTGCTGTCTTCGGAAGGCCCTTGTTCAAAATGGCCAACCTTGATGAAATGGAACTCCGGGTATATATCAGTGAAACACAACTTCCCAACATCAAGATTGGTCAACAGGTCACGGTCAAGATTGATGATGCGGATTCAATGAGATCGTATGAAGGCACAGTATCCTGGATATCCACATCTGCGGAGTTCACACCCAAAATCATACAGACCAAGGAGGAGCGCGTGAACTTGGTATACGCCGTGAAGGTAAAGGTCAAAAATGATGGAAGCCTCAAAATAGGCATGCCCGCCGAAATGTGGATTTCGAACTAATGCATTTAAACCTTATAAGACATCCTATGACAACCTACATGTATGGTTTTATACATTGATAAAAAAATAAAGCCCTGCAAAACGTGGCGCATGAAAAATCACGCAGGCAATTGACCCAAAATATAGCACAGCACCTCAAAACGTATGATGACTTTTTTAAACTAATAATATGGAACAAGCATTTTCCAAAAATTATAAGCCACGCCTATGTCCATTGTAATCGAACACATAAGCAAATCTTACGGAAAGGTCAACGCCTTGGATGACATCTCCATTCAGGTCGGCCAAGGGGAGCTATATGGTCTTATCGGACCTGATGGTGCAGGAAAGACGACCCTATTCCGAATCCTGACTACCCTGCTCCTTCCCGACCAAGGGTCTGCATCCGTTGCAGGGTACGATATCATTGCCGATTTTAAGGCCATCAGAAAACAGGTGGGGTATATGCCGGGACGCTTTTCCCTGTACCATGACCTAACGGTTGAAGAAAACCTCAATTTTTTTGCCACCATTTTTGGCACGACCATTACCGAGAATTATGACCTAATCAAGGATATTTATGTCCAAATAGAGCCTTTCAAAGACCGTAGAGCCGGTAAATTATCCGGTGGGATGAAACAAAAATTGGCGCTTTCCTGTGCTTTGATCCATAAGCCCAAAGTGCTGTTCCTTGATGAACCCACCACGGGTGTTGACCCCGTTTCAAGAAAGGAATTCTGGGAAATGCTCAAAAGATTACAGGACAAGGGAATTACCATTCTCGTGTCGACCCCCTATATGGACGAGGCCGCCCTATGTGATCGAATCGCACTCATCCAAGATGGAAGGATCCTTGAAATCGACACTCCAAAGGCCATTGTGGAACACTATTCCAAGCCCATTTTCGACGTTGGGGCCCACAACACGTACCTATTGATCGAAAAATTGAATGCCTACACCCATAAACACAGTGTATTTCCCTTTGGTGAATACATTCACTATACGGACCAACGGGATGGGTTCGACCCTATGGAGCTCAGGGCGTATTTAAAAAAAGAAGGCCTGCAAAACATACATATCGAAAGGACCAAGGCAACGATTGAGGATACATTTATGGAATTGGCAAAACAATGAAGGAAGAAACAGTAATAAAAGTAGAGGGGCTCACCAAGGTTTTTGGTGCTTTCACCGCGGTGAACAAGATTAGTTTCCATGTCAGGAAAGGGGAAATCTTTGGTTTTTTGGGGGCCAATGGCGCCGGGAAAACCACTGCCATGAAAATGCTGATAGGCATTTCCACACCCAGTTCCGGTTCGGCCCATGTGGCAGGGTTCGATGTATACTCCCAAACGGAAAACATCAAGAAGAGCATCGGGTACATGAGTCAAAAATTTGCCCTGTACGATGATCTTACCGTCAAGGAGAATATCCGCTTTTTTGGCGGTATCTATGGGTTGTCCAAGGATAGGATCTCCCAAAAATCAAACCACCTCATTGAAGAACTGGGCTTGGAGAAAGTAGCCAAAAGTCTCGTCGGCTCATTGCCGTTGGGCTGGAAACAGAAAATTGCATTTTCGGTATCCCTATTGCACGACCCAAAAATTGTTTTCTTGGACGAACCCACAGGGGGGGTAGATCCCATTACCCGAAGGCAGTTTTGGGAAATGATCTATAAGGCGGCACACAACGGCACCACCATTTTTGTGACAACACACTATATGGATGAAGCTGAGTACTGCGACAGGGTATCCATCATGGTAGATGGTACCATAGAGGCCCTCGACACTCCAAAAAACCTAAAGTCCCATTTTGGTGCGGATTCCATGAACGATGTGTTCTTAAAATTGGCAAGAAGTTAAAGAGCTTACCTTATGAAACGTTTTATCGGGTTTGTACAAAAAGAGTTTTACCATATTTTCAGGGACAGAAGATCCCTGTTCATCCTATTTGGCATGCCCGTGGCACAGATCATGCTTTTCGGCTTTGCCATTACCAATGAGATCAACAATGTCGATATTGCCATTTTAGATCGGTCCCAGGATGCCTCTACCAAGGAGATCATCTCAAAAATCTCCGCATCGGAGTATTTCAGTATCCTCCAATACATAAAGGAGGAAGCGGAGATTGAGGATGCCTTTAAAAAGGGGAAGGTTAAGGCCGTGCTCTATTTTGAAAAAGATTTTAGTAAAAAATTGATCAAAGAAAACACCGCAAAGGTTCAAATTGTGACGGATGCGACCGATCCCAATGTGGCCAACACCATCAGCAATTATATCAATTCCATCCTTTCCCATTACCAAGAGGAACAGAACAGGGCCATAACACAGGACTATCAGATCATACCCCAATCCCGTATGGTCTACAATGCGGAACTGAAAAGTGTTTATATGTTCGTACCGGGCGTTATGACCGTCATCCTCATGTTGGTATCGGCCATGATGACCTCTATTTCGATCACCAGGGAAAAGGAATTGGGCACCATGGAAATTTTATTGGTATCCCCTTTGAACCCTGTTCAGGTAATCATTGGAAAGGTGTTTCCCTATATCTTTCTATCCTTAATCAATGCTGCCGCCATTGTCATACTGAGTATTTTTGTCTTCCATGTCCCCGTCAAAGGGAGTCTGTTCCTGTTGGGCCTGGAAAGTGTGCTGTTCATTGTCACCTCCTTGGCACTGGGGATATTGATTTCCACTATTTCGGCCACCCAACAAACAGCCATGATGATCTCCTTGATGGGACTGATGTTACCGGTGATCCTTTTGTCGGGCTTTATTTTTCCGATTTCCAGCATGCCAGTTCCCCTTCAGGTCATCAGTAATATCGTCCCTGCAAAATGGTTCATCATCATCGTCAAGGGAATCATGCTCAAAGGTGTGGGTATCCACATTGTTTGGAAAGAGACCATGGTCCTCTTGGGGATGACCCTTCTTTTCATTGGACTTAGCGTAAAAAAATATAAAATAAGATTGGAATAACATGCGGGTAATTCTATATATCATCAACAAAGAATTCAGGCAGATCTTTCGGAACAAGGGTATGCTGCCCATCATATTCATACTGCCGTTGTTGCAATTGGTCATTCTTTCCAATGCGGCCACCTATGAGATCAACAACATTTCCTTTGGATACGTTGACAATGACCACACCCAAACCTCCCGTGCCCTAATAGACAAGTTCCATGCCTCCACCTTTTTTGATGTTTCCCAGGTATTCCCCCATCCAAAAGAAAGTGATCTGGCCATGTTACAAGGTAAGGTCGATGTGGTGTTGACCATCCCCGAACATTTTGAACGGGATTTGTGGAAGGATAAAAATATCGATTTGGGGGTGACCATTAATGCCATTGACGGAGCTGCCGCAGGGGTTGAAAATGTCTATATCACCCAGATCATCAAAACATTCAACAAGAACCTGGAAGTTGATTTGGTTCAGCTGTCCAATAACAAGGCTCAACCTGTCCAAATTGAAGGTATCCCACTTTTTTGGTATAACAAGACCTTGAACTATAAAACCTTTATGGTTCCGGGAATCCTGGTATTGTTGGTGACCATGATCACCCTGTTCCTTTCAGGCATGAACATTGTCCGGGAAAAAGAAATGGGCACCTTGGAACAGATCAATGTCACGCCTATCAAAAAACACCACTTCATCATTGGGAAGCTTTTTCCTTTTTGGGTCATTGGCATGGGGCTGTTGACCATTGGCCTGGTATTGGCCAAGCTCATTTTCGCTGTCCCCATGCTGGGAAGCCTGGCCCTCATGTACTTTTACACCTCCATTTACATACTGGTGATTTTGGGCATGGGTCTGTTCATCTCCAATTTTACGGATACCCAACAGCAGGCGATGTTCATCGCATGGTTCTTTGTGGTCATATTTATTTTGATGAGCGGTCTTTTCACGCCCATCGAGAGCATGCCCAAATGGGCACAGTTCCTGACCGAATTCAATCCTATCAAATACTTTGTGGAGATCATGCGCATGGTCATGCTAAAGGGTTCAGGGTTTTATGATATTCTCCCTCAACTTATCAAAACAACCCTCTATGCCGTGGTCATGAATGCCATGGCCGTATGGAGCTATAAAAAAATCAGTTGATGAACACACAAAACCATCCATTGAGACAATCGGAATACAAATTTCCTCGAGAACCTTTGTCACGGTTCAAGGAACTTGCCTTTACCTTTCGGGTACAATGGGGCTTTATCAAGAAATTGCAGGAAATGGAGCATATTTTGTAGCAATCAAAATCTTTATTATAATATAAATGATTAAAAGGTCATTTTATTGTTAATAAGTCTCTTTATAACTTTTGAAGCCACACCGCTGTCCAAAAAAACCCTGCCTTAATTTTATAAAGGACAAAAAAACAATGAGTTCTTTATGTTTTATCATGACTTTCAGGTAGTGTTTCAAGAAGTTCCCGGGGAGATCAGTCTCTGTTTTTCAATTTCTGGATGTCCCCTCCGATGTGAGGGCTGTCATTCCCCTTTTTTATGGAAGGAAGGAAATGGAAATGAGCTTACCTCTGAATATTTTCAAGCACTTTTGAACCAATATTCCGGTTTTGCCACCTGTGTTGTCTTTATGGGAGGCGAATGGCATCGGGAAGAACTTGTGGCACACCTAAAATATGCCCGACAGCAAGGATACAGTACTTGTCTTTACACGGGCGAAGACCATATACCATTCAACATACTTGAACACCTGACCTGGATAAAGACCGGAAGGTGGAACAAAGACCTTGGCGGCCTTGATAGCCATACCACCAACCAAATGTTCAAGGAAGTCAAGACCAATAGGATGCTCAACCATTTATTCACCTCTAAATAGTTTTAATATGATACGACTCACCGATAAACAAATCGCCAAAAAGATTGCGTTCATAGACCATTACCTACACTCCGGCAATGCTGCAGACGGTTCCAAGGTCGATGCCAACGCCAATGTCACTTCCAAGAATATTGCGACCATGGAAGCAGAGCTCAACAAGGACATCAACATACAGATAAATAGAGCTTTGGTCAAACAGAAAATCGCCGCTTTATACGGGAATGACCTGGCAGAAGAATATATAAGGCAAATAGAGTCCCATGAAATTTATGTCCATGACGAGACCTCTTTAAAACCCTATTGTGCCTCCATAAGTATGTACCCCTTTCTATTGGACGGCCTTACCAAACTGGGGGGCGAAAGTTTGGCTCCAAAACACTTGGAAAGTTTTTGCGGGGAATTTGTCAACTTGGTCTTTGCCGTAAGTTCCCAATTTGCCGGAGCCTTGGCCACCGTGGAATTCTTGATGTATTTTGACCATTTTGCGGCCAAGGATTATGGGCCGGATTATCTCGACACCCATACGGACACTATCGCCAACCACCTCCAACATGTCGTTTATGCCATTAACCAACCGGCTGCGGCAAGGGGGTACCAATCGGTGTTCTGGAACATTTCCCTCTATGACAAACCCTATTTTGACAGTATGTTCGGGGATTTTGTCTTTCCAGATATGGGAAGACCCCAATGGGAAAGTGTCAAAAAGCTACAGGCCTTTTTTATGGACTGGTTCAACAAAGAGCGTACTAGGGCCATTCTGACCTTTCCCGTAGTGACCGCTGCGATGTTGACCAAGGAAGGAATCCCTGTAGATACGGAGTTCACCGATATGTGCGCACATGAGTTGAGCGAGGGAAACTCCTTTTTTATCTATCAATCCGAAAATGCGGACAGCCTTGCGTCCTGCTGCCGATTGCGCAATGAAATCAGTGACCACACTTTTAGTTATTCCCTCGGAGCTGGCGGGGTAGCCACTGGTTCGGTGAATGTCATCACCCTCAACATGAACCGTTTGGTACAGCAAGGGGCCGATATTGTAGCGGAAGTCCGCAAGGTCCATAAGTACCAAGTCGCCTTTCGCAAGCTTATTGATGACTATGAAAAAGCTGGCATGTTGCCCGTCTATAACGCTGGTCTGATATCCTTGGACAAGCAATTCCTGACCGTGGGCATCAACGGGATGGTAGAGGCCGCAGAAAGCCAAGGCATCCAAGTGGGCAACAATGATGGTTATAAGGAGTTTGTTAACCACTACCTCAAGGCCATCTACCATGAAAATAGAAAGGCCAGAGAGACCTACGGGTGCATGTTCAACACGGAGTTCGTTCCAGCCGAAAATTTGGGGGTCAAAAATGCCAAATGGGACCGGGAGGACGGACTTTTTGTCCCTAGGGACTGCTATAATTCCTACTTTTATGTTGTTGAGGACGAACGTATCAACGCTTTGGACAAGATCATGCTTCATGGCAAGGAAACCATCCAATATTTGGACGGTGGGTCTGCCCTACATCTCAACCTGGAAGAAACCCCGAACAAGGAAGGGTTTAAAAAGTTGATCCATGCCACAGCCAAGGCCGGGTGCAATTATTTTTGTTTCAATATCCGTATCACCATCTGCAACGAGTGCGCTCATATTGACAAACGTACCTTGTATGAATGCAGTGCATGCAATTCGCAGAATGTGGACCATGCCACCCGGGTCATCGGATACCTCAAACGGGTCTCCAACTTCAGTTCCGGGAGGCAAAAAGAACATGGTCTGCGACATTATCACTTACAAGGCGGGTACAATCCCTTGGCAAACAGAAGGGCAGAAATCCTGTCCAACAAACTAAAACCAAATGAATTTACATATCGGTAATTTGAGACAATTTTCACTGAGTAGTACGCTACATTTCATCAAAAGGAGAGTTCTCGTTTTATTTTGGTTGAAATGTGGCCTCTCACTGGGCTCGCTATCTTCTGTGATTTCCCGTCCAGGGTGACCCAACCATCTTTGGAATTACCGAATCAACTTTTAAAAATTGCCCTAATCGGGTAAAAAATCCAATTATATGACTCCCCACTCCTTCCATATTCCCGTTATGGGAATTGCATTCACCATTGACACCCCATTGAAAGTTTCCCATTTGGGCATAGATTCGGCAATATCTCTGGTCGATGATATCCTTATGGAAAAACTAAGAAGGATGTATTGTGAAAAATTTGAAATGCCCTACCATGAAATCAATGAGGGAACCGAGGACTTCAGGGCCAAAAGAATCACCTCCTATCTCAATCTCATTAAAGAACTGGCAGAAAAAAGGTTTGAGCAACTAAAGGATGTTACATATGGCCATAGCGATGGTTTAAGACAATACTTTGATTTGTTGCCCAACACTTCGTTACTAAAGCAACGGTTTATCGATTTGACCCAAAAAACCGATTGCACGGCCTCCCTCAAGGAGTTTCTTGATGAGAACCTTTCCATGGGCAATATTGAGGTCAACATCATGACCAAATTGGATAGGGAGAATTATCGACACAAAAAGCCTTTGCCCAACAAGTACAATGATGCCCATGCCGCCCTTAGGGGATATGCCAATAGCCACCTTAGTTCCTCGGTTATTTTTTCGGCGGGCATGAACCCCCGATTGTACGGCTATATTGAGGAATTCGATGATTTTTATCCAGATGAAAACGGAATCATAAAAAAGAGAATCATCCTAAAGGTCAGTGATTACAGATCGGCCTTGATCCAGGGGAAGTTTCTCGCAAAGAAAGGGCTATGGGTATCGGAGTACAGAATCGAATCGGGATTGAACTGTGGTGGGCACGCCTTTGCTACAGATGGTCATCTTATGGGGCCGATATTGGCGCAGTTCCGAGACCGGAAAGAAGCGTTGGTATCAGAAACCAACGCTGTGCTGGTCCGTGCACTTTCACAAAAAAAACGTTATGTTCCCCAATCTGCCTTGCCCGTTAAAATCACTGCCCAAGGTGGGGTGGGCACCTCGGAAGAGCATGATTTTCTATTGGAACACTATCAATTGGATTCCGTGGGTTGGGGAACCCCGTTTCTTCTAGTGCCCGAGGCCACTACGGTGGACGACACTACCTTGAAAAAATTATCGCAGGCCAAAGAAAAAGACCTTTACCTGAGCAACATCTCTCCCTTGGGCGTTCCTTTCAATAGCTTAAGGGGAAATACCAAAGACATGGAAAAGTGGGCCAACATTCAAAAAAACAGGCCCGGAAGTGCCTGTCCCAAAAAATATGTCGCCTTGAACAAGGAATTCACCAGTGAGGGTATTTGTATGGCATCACGACAATACCAACATCTAAAAATACAAGAATTGAACAAAAAGAATCTTTCACCACAAGCCCGCCAAGCGGCCTTTGACAAGATTGTCGAGAAATCATGTGCCTGCGTAGGATTGGGTACTTCTGCCTTGTTAAAATACGGGTTGGATACCAAAACCGAAGGTGATGGTGTCTCCATTTGCCCAGGACCAAATATGGCATACTTTTCAAAGATTGCCAGTCTCAGGGAAATGATGCAACATATTTATGGGGAATCCAATTTGATCAAGAGAACCGACCGCCCCAACATGTTCATCAAGGAGCTTAAAATTTACATTGATTTTCTGAAAGGCAAGATGGAGGAAGTACAAGGTTCCATTACGGATAAGCAAGTAGCATACTTATCCACTTTTATCAATAATTTACATGAAGGGATCTCTTATTATCAAACCATATTTGGTAAGGCAAACAAAGTTTCTAACGACAACAGCTCCCCAATTTCGGGGGCTTTGAAAGATTTAAAAGTTGTTTTGGATAAGCTTTTGGGTGAAATTCGTGATTTAAAAACAACCGCCCAATAACGGGTTGTTCATTGATCCCTTTCTGTATACTCTCTTGAATTACTTCATGTATTTTCTAATATGGAGCTATGCCATATTAGGCTTCTAAATACTGCTGACAGGTTCAAGATCAATATTATAGAATCCACCCTTATTTTCCTTTCTTTTCAAAGATTGTCCAATAATGAGATGGGCCACATTGATCATGTTTCGCAATTCACAAAGTGCCACGTCCACTTTTGTTGTCCGATACAGTTCCTCAATTTCACCATATATCGCATCGAGGTGTTTGACGCCTTTTTGCAAGCGGGCGGTATTTCTTACAATCCCCACATAATCTTGCATAAGTGCCTGTAAGCGATTCATGTTGTGCCTGATAAGAATTTTTTCCTTGGCAATCTGTGTTCCCATATCGTCCCATTGGGGTATGGCAACCGATGCTGGGAATAGTTCCTGGCGTTCCAAATACCCGAAAATAGTATGGGCATATACCAAGGCCTCCAATAAGGAGTTGGATGCTAATCTATTGGCTCCATGAAGACCTGTTCGCGAGCATTCGCCACAGGCAAAAAGGTTTTTTACAGATGTCCTTCCCTGTGTGTCCACAACAATTCCTCCACAGAGGTAATGGGCCGCTGGGACAATAGGGATCCAATCTTTTTCAATAGTGATATGTCTGGTTCGGCATTCTTCATAAATGTTGGGGAAATGCACTTTGAATTCCTTCATATCAAGATGTGTACAGTCCAAAAAAACGCAAGGATCCCCATATTTTTTCAGCTCTTGGTCAATACTTCTGGAGACAATATCACGAGGCGCGAGCTCCGCTCTTGTGTCGTAGTCGGGCATAAATCTATGCCCTTTTTTGTTTCTTAAATAGGCCCCAAAACCCCTTACGGCCTCTGAGATCAAAAATGACCGGCCGGCTTTACCATCGTAAAGAACGGTAGGATGAAATTGGACAAACTCCATATCCCGGATCTGTGCCCCTGCCCTATACGCCATGGCAATGCCATCTCCCGTGGCAATGGCAGGATTTGTGGTATGTCCATAGACCATGCCCACCCCACCTGTGGCCAAAACTGTGTTCTTTGCGCAGAAAGCCTCCACTTTACCCGTTTTTTGGTCAAGGACATAGGCCCCGTAACAAGTCGGTGTGCTTGATTTGGTTCCATAGAGCTGATGCTCTGTTATAAGGTCTATGGCAAAATGGTGTTGACACATTGTGATGTTGTCCCGCTGATGTACTTGACTTAGGAGGGCCAGTTCTATCTCACGCCCCGTACTGTCTTTATGGTGTATAATGCGGTGCTCTGAATGGCCTCCCTCACGCCCCAATGCCAATTTACCATTCTTGCCCTTGTCAAAATGTGCGCCCCAAGACATCAGTTCCCTTACCCGTTCGGGGCCTCCGGTGACAACCATCTCCACTATGTTTACATCGCAAAGTCCATCTCCTGCAATCAAGGTGTCGGATATATGCTTTTGATAAGAGTCTTCCCCTAAATCTGATACGGACGCAACACCACCCTGGGCATATTTGGTGTTGGATTCATCTTCATCAGACTTGGTAGTAATGCAGACGGTACGGTCCGGGAATTTATGCGCCATCTTAAGGGCAAACGACAGTCCGGCAACTCCCGAGCCAATCACAAGGTAATCCGTTGAAACCATTATTGCTCTATTTGGAAAGTTTCAGCATGCGTTCAATGGGAACCAACGCTTTTTTTGCAATGGTTTCCGGCACTTTTATTTCAGGGGTTTCATCCCTGAGACAATGATATGTTTTTTCCAGGGTATTTGTTTTCATGAAAGCGCATTCACTGCAGGCACAACTGTTGTCCTCCACTGCCGGGGCAGGAATCAGTATGGTGCCCGGGACTTCCTTTTGCATTTCATGAAGGATGCCGGCCTCGGTGGCCACAATATATTTTTCCCTGGGATGACGCTTCACATAGGTTATCATAGCGGAGGTGGAACCAACGTAGTTGGCAATTTTCAGTATATGTTCTTCGGATTCGGGATGGGCAATGATCAATGCATCCGGGTGTTTATGATAAAGCTCCAGCAATTTGTCGATACAGAAAGCTTCGTGGACAATACAACTGCCCTCCCAAAGTAACATATCCCTTCCCGTTTGCCCGATCAGGTAACTGCCCAAATTTTTATCCGGAGCAAAAATAATGGGAGCGGTTTTAGGGATGGCGGAAATGATTTTTAGGGCATTGGAGGAGGTGCATACATAATCACTTAAAGCCTTGATTTCGGCCGAACAGTTGATATAGGTCACTACAAGGTGTTCCGGATGGGCCTTCACAAAGGGCCTGAAGGCTTCCGGTGGACAGGAATCGGCCAAGGAACAACCAGCGGACAGATCGGGCAGCAACACCTTTTTTGTTGGATTGAGGATCTTGGCGGTTTCAGCCATGAAATGCACCCCGGCAAATACAATGATATCCGCATCAGTTTTGGCCGCGGCTTGGGAAAGGCCTAAACTATCGCCCACATAATCGGCAACTTCCTGAATTTCGGGACGCTGATAAAAATGGGCTAGCAAGACTGCATTTTTCTTCTTTTTGAGTTCTAGGATTTCCTGATGTAGGTCAATTTCAGGGGTAAAATGATTGACTGATTGTCCTCCTTTCATGGCATAACGATATCTTGATTTGGTATTTTTTTTTGAATCCGTCCCCATTCGATGTATGGTGACGGTTTTTTAAGGTTCGAAACTAGGATACCCGCACCGAGCAAAAAATGATAAATGTCATAATGAAATATAAAATTATCTTTTAATTATCTTTGAGTCATCCAAATGTATTTGAATATGCTGTCCAATGCCTGTAAATATGCCGTACGAGCAGTAGTTTATTTAGCGATCCATAGTACTGTGGACAAAAAACTCGGTGCCAAAAGCATCGCTGAAGCGCTTGAAGTACCCCAGCCTTTTTTGGCCCAGTTGCTCCGAAAACTGACCACGAACAAATTGGTTTCCTCTAGCAAAGGCCCGGGCGGAGGCTTTTTTTTGGACGAAAAAAATTTGAACAATACGCTTTGGGACATTATCTCCAGCATAGATGGAGCGTATAAATTTGATGATTGTTTTTTAGGCCTTTCCAAGTGCAATAATGAAAATCCCTGTCCCGTTCACCATATTGTATCGCCCTTCAAGGAAGAAATCCTCCGCAATTTCAAGGAGAAGTCCATTGCCGTGCTCGCTGCCGAGATGGAACAGAACGGAACGGTCATTTCCCTAAAAGGGGTTGATCTGTAAATCGGTTTTTAGATCAAGTTTCCGACCTATTATCTCTTCTTTTCGGAAGGATTTAAGCTCCTTCATAGACAACACCCGATGTAGGGGTCTCATACAATTTGATCTTGCAGAGTTGTGGGATGTTGACCTTGATCTTGCTCCATAGCCACATGGCGACATGCTCGCATGTCGGGTTTTCAAGTCCCTCAATATCATTTAACAACCTATGGTCAACAAGAGCTATTATGGGGCTGACCACGCTTTTGATATCGGAAAAATCAATGACCCATCCAAGGTCCCTGTCCAATTCCCCCTCGAAATACAATGTCAATCGGTAGGTATGGCCATGTAGGGTCCGGCATTTATGACCATCGGGTGTATATATTAATATAAAACTACCCCACATTTCAATTTAAAAGTATACCACTTATTACCAACTTGAACGTCCAATCAGAGACGTTCGGAAAATGATAAGTATGTATACAAAACAGGAAATAATATTAAAGAGTCATCGT
>NZ_JBSXNR010000070.1:0-18633 GCF_056857735.1 Flagellimonas sp. L-11 | reverse complement strand
ACGCATTGGCCCACAATATGCGCAAAAAAGCGGCATAGGGCCACTTGGAAAATTTATCCCTTCACCAAAATAGGAAAATTAAGAGGTCAAAGACACCAAATTAAAAAACCGCCCCATTCTGTGAAATGAGACGGCTTCTTTCTTTTTTCTTAATCCAAAGGAACAAGTTCAATGTTTCGCCACTTGACCCGAATACCACCACCATCGTGTATTTGCAGGGCAATGGCTCCTTCGCCTTCACCAATTTTTTCGTCATCCAAGTGTACCATTTGTACTCCGTTTAACCACGAAGTGACTTTGGAACCTTCCACACGGATTTTCATAGTGTTCCACTCCCCCATTTTCAGGGCTTTGTCCTTTTCCGGGTCGGGCTTGATCAACCAACCACGACCGTAGGATTCATAAATACCGCCTGTATCCTTTCCTGGAGGGGCTACTTCTACTTGCCATCCTGTTACTTTAGTGCCTTCAAAAGTGGAGCGGATAAAAACACCACTATTGCCATCGGCCTCTTGTTTAAATTCCAAGGTCAATTCAAAATCCTTGTAGAATTTTTCTGTGGACAAATATCCGTATTCGCCTTTGGGGCCACTCTCACAGATTAGCAAACCGTCTTCCACAAACCATTTTTCTTCCCCATGATTGATCCAACCATCAAGATTTTCTCCATTAAAAAGATTGATGGGTTCTTGTGCGAATGTAAATTGCGCTGCCAATAGGCATAATCCTACTAAAATTTGTTTCTTCATTGTTATATATTAAAGGGTTATTTACTCGATAATCGAGATTTAAATGCTCCGAGACTTGCCTCGAAATCAAAATATGTTTTCCTACCAATGCCTCTAGGGCTTGTCCCGAGGTAGTTTGCTATTTATGATAATTATTTGCCATTGATTAGTCCATTACCTGTGTTCTGCTGCTCCAACGGTTTGGAGAGGTCTATCAAAAAACCATTGATCACGGCGTGCGTAAGCTTGCCCTCTTTCTCCAAAAAGAAGGTGGGGTTGATACCTGGTTGCAGCCTAAAGCTTTTCAACTTAAAAGCATCATTAACTAATATCAAGGGAAAGTGTACAAATGCACTTTTTTCCGGTTTTTCTGTTTTAACGTAGGCCACACCGTCTTTTAATAAATCCATCGGGTTCTCAATACGAGCAACTTGTGCCACCTTTGGTGGAACAATTTTATAACCATAGGCATCAAAAGTTTTATATCCGTAAAAGGTAGATAAATCACCTTGGTCGGCGACTGAACTTTTGTAATAAAATTGGTTGTGCCCTTCCAAATCTACTTCGTGATTAAAAATGCCCAGATCAAGAATGTAATCGTCTCCCATAAGTTCGTAGGTCACGTTCTCTATCTTCAGATCGAACAACATACGATCGTTGCGAGGTATTTTTTCATAATCTTCGGGGGGAATGTTTTTAAAAGATTCGTTTGCAATGGTATACAATGCCGAAAGAATGGAAACATAGTTCAATTTTCGGATTTCCTGCTTCTCTGGATCATCAGGGTAACCTCCTGATTCAATCAAAATTAAGCTGGTGCCCCATTTGGCAATATTGTCCCCGAAAGCGCGAGGTTCAAAATCATCACTGTAACGCCCCACTTGTCCAGGGGCATAGTTTTGTATGATCTTGTTCATGTACACAATTACCTTCATTGCATTGGCACGTACTTCGTTGATATCCTTTTCGTAATTAAAAGCGGTAGCCAAATAGGAAATAGTAGCAGGCTTTTCTGTTCGTTCTGCATTATAGTACTTGCTCTGATCATGAAGGTTAAAGCCAAAATCGGCGTCTAAACTATCTCTAAGCCTTTTTAATGTTTGACTTTCTGGGGATTGTAATCGTAAAGCATCTCTATTAATATCCACACCCAAGGCATTACGTCTTGTGAACACTTCTGCCCCATCTGGATTGAGCATGGGCAAAAAATGGAGCTTCAATTTGGATAGGATAGCTTCTTTCTCCTCATTAAACTCGGGGGCGTCCAAAAAATTCAGAATATCAAAAATGGCTTGCGTAGCCGTTGGTTCATCCCCGTGCATTTGCGACCACAGAAAAATATTACTGTCACCAGAACCAATGCTGATCAAATGCAAATCCCGACCTTGAATGGACTCCCCTACTTTTTGTACTTCAAATTTTGGGTTGGCCTTAAATTTTTGAATCAAGGGCTGAATATCTGCATGTTTTATTCTTCGTTTCCCTATGCTAGACTCTTTGTAATTCTCATAAGTTTCATACAAGTTGGAGGTCAATTCATCTTGTGCGTGCATGGAAAATGCAAACATTAACAAGATTGCAAAAGACATTAATTTCTTTATCATTTTTTACTGTTTTGCTGGAACAGGCTTAAAGTTAAATTTTTTAGTGGCATTTCTCACTTTTTCCACAAAATCCATCCCAGGATCTGTTTTTTCTGTACGATAACTATCGTCCACTTCCAGCCAGAGCGGATGATCTTCAAACAAGGTGTATTCTTGGTGGCCGATTACATAATCAATATCATATTTTGAAGCTAGATACTTGACCAAATAAATATTGGATTTGAGTTGCTGCTTGGTCAAGGGAAGTACCTCTGTGCCACCAACATTTTCTATTCCGATTGCGCAATGGTTTAAACCAATTGTATGGCGCGCCATGGTGGTTTCGGGCATTAAACGATAAATGGTTCCATCTTGGTCTACCAAAAAATGTGCAGAAACATTAAGACCACTTACGTTTTCTATGTCCGGACGCCAGTTGGGCAAGGTAGACCTATTAAAGGCTTCAAATGATTTTTTAAGAGATGGAATGGCTGTCCAATGCAAAACCACCATTTTTGGGGTTATTATGGGAGTGTCCTGCTCTATTTCATATCTGTTTAATAAATATTCCTTGGTCAGTTCAACCCGTTGTTCATCAAAAATAATGGGAATATCCACAATTTTCTTTTGAGTGGAGCATGCCACCATGGCCAAGGCCCATAGAATTAAACTAGTTTTCTTCATTTGTGGTATTTATGGAATCAATGGAAACGGCATAACAGATAATCAATTTTTTTCTGCCCCATTCGCGTGCTTTTTTAACGTCTTTTCCCATGTAAATGTCTATTCGGTTGCGCCAGCGATAATGCATTTTGTCCTTTACATAAAATGTGTCGGGAAAGGTATCTATTTTTACCATGGTGTTATGAGTGAGCCCCATTTTAATTAGATCTCGTGAAACTGCTATGCTTTTCATCCCCGGTTTTAAGGTGTCTCCCCACGCCGCTACGGATGGGTTGATGCTATCCGTTTGCCAAAAAACGGAATTATATGCTGATGCGGTGACTTCATGGCCGTACCATTTATATTTTGCAGGTGGTTCCACAGGTGCTTTCTTTTGGGAACACCCCATCAAAATTAGAAATGCTATAAAAGTCCACCTTTTCAATACAATACATTTTCCAAGACCATAATATCCACATTATCGTTCTTCCAACGTTCGGTCAAAACTTTAGGAACTGGAGTAAAGCCTAAAGTTAAGGAGCTTAAAACAATATCCTCGTCGCCATCGTTATCAATATCCGAGGCATCCATTAAAAACCAGCGTGCCATAGAAGGGTCTTGCAAAATGTTTGTGGTAAATTCAAAACTGTCGGAATCCTTGTTTTCCAAATAGACAAAAGTAAGCTCGGGAAACTCTTGATAGTTGGGAAATGTACTGATCAAGGCAAAATCAAGGTCTCCATCTTGATCAAAATCGCGAGAGAGTACCCGCGTTGCGCCGTGCATGGGATAAAAGAAGGCTTCGGAATAGGTACTATTACCATTATTGAGATAGATTCGCATACCGTGATAGGGTTTGTGCACATAGGAAATGTCTGCATTATCGCCTTGTACTGTAATTATATCTTCCAGACCATCACCATTGTAATCCACAAACTCAAACCAACTGGTTCCAAAAACAGGACTAAACTCCAGAATGTTTTCTGCTTCAAAATCTAGGTTTTCTGTTTGATAAAAAACGGTAATACTCTCTCTGCTTTGGGTCATTAATGCCACAATGTCTTTTTTGCCATCTTGGTTCATGTCCTTGATCACGGTTTTAATGGCTCCCGGAAGATTGAGCAATGTTTTTTTGTCGTACCCTCCTGATTTATTTTTGACCATTAAGGACAGTTGCCCTGTCTCATTACCAAATTCACTGACTATAAGTTCATGTACACCATCATTATTAAGGTCTTCCAAAAGTGTATGGACCGGTCTATGAAAATCGTGGTTCATTGAAAGGGTATCTTTACCTACTTTTCCAATCATTTTTCCCTTGATCAATTCAGAAGGACGGATAATGCCCACTTCACTGATAATTTCTAGGGAATCCTTTTTGCTATACCATGTTACAGGACTCTTTCCTTGGTAAATAGCGGTTGATTTTTCTTCACTAAAATTAAAAACACCCAAATTTCCTGAAAGGTCACCGTAATATACTTCGTTATCCTTGTCCAAAAACTCCAGATAGGTCACCATAGCCCCATTTTCATCATCCAAGGAATAAGTTTTGGTCTTAAATTGTACGAGAGTGTCGGTTTGTGGCATGGGTATAGCTTCCAAATATTCTGGGGCATTAGATACGATATAGGTTTCCAGTTGTGCCCACTCTTTGAGTGTGATTTTGGGTCGAAAACCATATTCTGCCACATTGTTGTCTTGGTACAAGCCTTCCACTTCCATACGTTCCATCATGGCGGGGAGCACATATTCTTTCCAAACATTCTTGGGCAATGCATCGATCTTGGGCGGTAGGTGACAACTGGCACAGTATTTAGAATAGAGTTGAGCTTCTTTTGATTTTGGCTTTTCCTTGTTGCAAGAACCCATTAAAAGTATGAGCACAAAGGCAGTCAAGGAATAAAAATATAAAGGTCTGTTTGGCATTGGCTGGTCAGGGTGTCGGGGTTGAGGGTTTTAGTTGGGCAATGGAACATAGGTATCATCGTTTTCCATCATTGGAAAAGTTTTATCTCTCCATGCTTTTTTGGCCTGTTCCAGTTTTTCTTTGCTAGAGGAGACAAAATTCCAATAAATATAACGTTCCTCGGGAAAAGGCTCGCCTCCAAACAGCAATAAATGTGTATTTGGTTTTAGCTTAATGTTGCAGGTGTCCTCCACTTTGGATACCAAAATATTCCCTTCTCCTACCGTTTCGCCACAAGCTTCAATGCTTCCTTCCACAATGCAGATACCGATTTCTCCCTTTAATTGGCCATTTACATTGAGTGTATAGGCCCCTGTAGTTTTTACCTCTACCATAAAAAGGTTGGAATGTACCGGCACAGGTGATTTTTTCCCATAGCCTTCTCCTGCCACCAATTTAAATTCCGTATTGGCATCTAACCATTTGGGAATATCCTTTTCATCAATATGGTGGAATTGGGGTTCCATATCCTCCAGTTCCTTTGGCAAGGCTACCCAAATCTGATAACCATGGGCGGTAAAGGTGTTGCCATTGCGCAGGTCTTGTGGGGTCCTTTCGGTGTGGGTTACTCCCTTTCCTGCCGTCATCCAATTTACGGAGCCAGGTCTTATCCGTTGATGGGTGCCAAGACTGTCCTCGTGGATAATTTCCCCCTCCAACATAAATGTCAAAGTGGATAAACCCATATGCGGATGCTGATTCACATCCATATACTTTTCAGGCCCTAACTGTGTGGGACCCATATGGTCTATAAAAATAAAGGGGCCGATCATGCGCTTTTTACGGAAAGGAATCAGTCTTCCCACTAAAAAGTCGCCAATATCCCTACTACGTTCCTCAATGATCAATCCGATGTTGGACATGTATAATTGTTTATATTTAGATGCAGAAAGTTACAAATACATACTATACCATGAAACTACTTAAGCGTGTTTTACTGCTTCTCCTTGTTGTTATCGGAGTAGTTGTTTACCTGAATTACCCCAAATTGAATATTATTTCCGGTTATGCCGCCAAAAATGTGGCTTCTGGTGTGTTTGTGGCCAATCGCTCCGCGGCTAGCATGAACCAATATGACAATAGTGCTCCTTTGATCGAGATTGCTTCGACAGAGGTAAATAAAAATGAGGAATCCGCCTCTTCAACCGTTTATGGTCTGATGAAGCGTACAGCGGTACATCGCGATGGATTGGGTACGGTTTTGATCAATGATGATTATGACCCAAGCGCATTGACCATCAAACCACAAAGAAACCAAGCTCCAGATACTATTCCCTATCCCTACGGGCAAGCGTCACCTGTAGATACCGTGCTGCCAGAAGTGGATATGGATCAAATCAACAAAGCGATGGCGATGGCATTTTCTGAGCCCGAAACACAAAAAACACGGACTATGCTCATTTTGTACAAGGGGCATTTGATTACCGAAAAATATATTGATGGATTTGATAAGGATACCCCCATTTTGGGCTGGTCCATGACCAAGAGCGTGTTGGCCACTTGCTACGGGATTTTAGAACATCAGGGCAAGTTGGAAATGGATTGGCCCGCTCCTATTCCTGAATGGAAAGATGATGAAAGAAAAAACATTACTTTGAACCATTTGTTGCGTATGCAAAGTGGTTTAAAATGGGATGAAGATTATACGGGCATTTCGGATGTTACCCGTATGCTGTTTTTGGACAGTGATATGACACAGGCGCAGCGTAATAAAAAAGCAGTTGCTGAACCAACCGAGATTTGGAACTATTCCTCGGGCACCACCAATCTATTATCTGGAATTCTACGGCAACAGTTTAGAAGCCATCAAGAATATTTGAACTTTCCCTACTCCGCCTTGATCGATAAGATTGGAATGTACTCTATGATTTTGGAGGCTGATATTGCAGGGAACTACGTGGGGTCTTCCTATGCATGGGCCAGTACACGCGATTGGGCCCGTTTTGGACAGCTATATTTGGATAAAGGCAATTGGAACGGAGAACAATTGTTTGATTCTACTTGGGTAGATTACATCACTAAGCCCACCATAAACTCTGATGGCACTTATGGGGCACATTTTTGGCTGAACGCCGAAGGTAAGTACCCCGATGTGCCTAACGATATGTTTTCTTGCAACGGTTTTGAAGGCCAACATGTATTTATTATTCCTTCCAAAGACTTGGTCGTTGTTAGGACAGGTTTGGCCGAGGAACCGTATTTTGATGTGAATGGCGTGCTGTCAAACATCGTAAAAGCAGTACCATAAATCGATGGGATATACTAAAACTCCCAAAAAACCACAGAATTAGGACACTTCACAACAATAATTTCGTTTACGGGAACACTCGTGGTAGTTTTACCATGTAATAAAAAAAGAAAGTAATTTTTTCATTTTCATATAGTGTTCTCGTAAAAGAGTCTTGACCCAAGTGGCAGGGCTCTTTTCTATTTAAGGCTACCCCTGAACTTTTAGCCTGACACGAATTCCACAAATTACTCTAATTCAGTTCTGTGTCATCTGAGCTTTGCGAAGATTCTCAATTTTGATTTAAGAATCAAAAAAAAGGATTGCCCCATTCATTTCTAAGCGTCAGCCTGAACTTGTCTCAGGGTTTCACCATATGGGTTCCATGTTGTACTTCGCTCAGCAATCGCACGGAATGACAACTGCTTGCTAGGAGAATCTTCTTAAATCGTTCTTTATTGGCTGACACGAATTTCACGAATCACACCAATGCTATCGCAGGTCATTTCGAGCTGTCACCCTGGGCACAGTCGAATGGGGATAGCGAGAAACTCAGATTCTTCAGTAGTTACAATCCTTCAGAATAAACAGTTCTAATGCAAAAAGCAGCTAAATAATTACAAAAAACTATCATATCACAACAAGTAAACGTGACTTCACAACAATAATTTCACTGGTGTGGAGTTGCGGGGTACATTTACATTGTAATTAATTAGAAAGTAATTTTTTCATTTTCATATAGTGTTCTCGTAAAAGAGTCTTGACCCAAGTGGCAGGGCTCTTTTCTATTTGGGGCTGTTCTTAAAATTTGTTTCAGGATTTCATTATAAAGGGATTCCAACGAAATAAAAACTATTCATTGTTCCTTATCGCCTTATAAAGACGACAACGAATACCAATATCCTAGCAAGTAACCCTATGTTTATATAGAAGATTTTATAGCCGTCACCATTTTTTTGGCACGTTCGGCCACTTCTTTTTCCGACCATCCCAATTTGATCAAGCAGGAGATATTTCTGGACATCCATTTATCGGATTCAGAAAAATCAGCTTTGTCATAATCGGGTAATGACTCAATGACATCCTTTGGTAGTTTGCCCAAGGATTTCAATTGGGTCAAATGTTCCCATTTTTTGTAGTAGTGCCAGTTATTGTCGTACCAATAAAAACATCCATCTACTCCAGCTTCAATGAGTTCCTGATGAGCAGTTTGTGCCAATTCCTCCGTGGGCATAAAGAAGTTCAGAAACGAAAAGTTCTCTTCCCCCCCATCTGGGACAGTCCTAAAAACAACTTCCGATATGTTTGACAATGCTTCTCGCAAAATCGTGTAATTTCTTTTTTGAATGGCTATAAACTCATCCAAACGGGCAAGCTGAGCTACTCCTACGGCAGCATTCATCTCGGAGATTCGAAAATTATATCCTAAAAACGGATGATCTTCTGCTCCCCTATTGTTTCCGATATGATCGTGACCGTGATCGGAATATTTGTGGGCATTTTCATAATAATCCTTATTATTGGTGATAACGGCACCACCTTCTCCACAAGTGATGGTTTTTACATAATCAAAGGAAAAACATCCTAAATCCCCGATACTGCCCAAAGGTTTTCCGTTATAGGTTGCGCCAATGGCTTGGCAGGCATCTTCGAGCAATAATAATCCGTGTTTGTCGCAAATAGCTTTTAAGGCATCTAAATTGGCCATGGAACCACACATGTGCACGGGCATTACCACTTTTGTTTTTGAAGTGATGGCCTTTTCCACCGCTTCGGGCTTTAAGGTCAGGGTATCATCAATATCAACTAAAACGGGGACGGCACCCACAGCCAGAATGGATTCGAAACTGGCCACAAAAGTAAAAGTGGGCATAATAACCTCATCTCCCGCTCCAACACCTGCACTGGCCAAAGCAACTGTTAGTGCAGCAGTACCGCTACTTACGGCATGTGCATGTTTGGACTGCATTCTTTCTGCCAAACCGGCTTCTAACTCCTTTGTTTTCCAATGTCCGTTTCGCATGGCATCGAATCCGTAGCGCATTAGCACTCCGGAGTCCATAACGTCCTGTACTTCTTTTCTTTCCTTGTCTCCAAAAAGTTCAAATCCTGGCATACTTGTATTTTATTTTAAAAAAACCATAGTTTGATGGCCATCAAAACTACGGCTATCACTAAAAATGTTTTAATAAATCCGTCCCCCTTTTTTACGGAGAACCTACTGGCAAACCATGCCCCTGAACCATTTCCTATGGCCAGCACAAATCCCAGTTTCCAATCTACTTTATCGTTAAACGCAAAAACAGCCAAGGCTGCGAGCATATAAATAAACACCACGGCTACCTTTGTGGCGTTGGACCTTACAAGATTCATCTGATTAAAATAATGTAAAAATAGCAGCATTAAAAAACCAAGTCCGGCATTGATAAAACCACCGTAGATCCCAAAAAAGAAAAATACGATCATACTCACCCATAAATATTTACCTGTGAGACGTTCCTGCATTTCTCCTATTCTCATCTTTGGCTTAAAAATGATAATGAGCACCACGGCCAACATTACAATGGCCAAAATCCTATTAAAGGTTTCCCCATCTATGTCCACAGCAATATAGGCACCTATAATGGAGCCTAAAAAAGCAGAGATTCCAAGATAAATATTAAAGGGAAAGGTGATAACGCCCTTGCTTCTAAAGCCGGCCGTTCCCAGTGCGGTCTGTACCACTATGGCCACTCTGTTGGTTCCATTGGCAACAGCTGGTGGCAATCCCAAAAAAATGAGAGTCGGCAAAGAAAGTAACGAGCCACCTCCTGCCACGGTATTTATAAATCCTACTGCAAAACCTACAGCCACCAAGAGCAAATAGTGGTACCATTCTAGCATAATACAAAGGTATAACCATTGTTTTGAACGGCATACTGATTTTGACAAACTTTAAATGGGGGATGTACAAAATGTTTTATCCCTCCGATTTAAACAATAATGCAAAAAGGTCTTTTGGGATAACAAAAAGCTTTATATATTTGCACCCGCTTAGGAGGAATGGCAGAGTGGTCGAATGCGGCAGTCTTGAAAACTGTTGAGGGTCACACCTCCGGGGGTTCGAATCCCTCTTCCTCCGCTGAGAAACAACATCTCAATACATTAAACCCTGTAAATCAATAATTTACAGGGTTTTTTATTTTTTATGATATCAAATAATATCATTTGAAACCATACTTAATAGTGCCCCTTTCGGTGCCCCCTATAGCAACTTCAAAAAGGGGCACCTAATCGCTTATATTATTCTGTTTATCAAGTATTTACAATAAACTCCTTTTAAATTTTTTTTCATAATTTCAAGGTGTTTAATGTTAAATTAGGTGCCTCTTATGGTTTCTCTTCTATTCTATCTCAGGAAATATAAAAAAGATCGTGTTGGCCGGTCAACTATTTATGTCAGAATTACAATTGATGGCAAGCGTTCAGAATTCAGTACTGGACGCAAGATACACCCCAGTATATGGGACGCGGCGTATGGCAAAGCAATAGGTTTTTCCCAGGAAATAAGGCTCTTGAATTCGTATTTAAGCAAAATACGCACTGACCTTTACCGACATGCGGAGATAGTGAGAGATCGAGATCAAACACTTACCGCGGTGTCACTTAAGGAGTCCTATTTGGGATTGGACAAGCCCAGTAAAATGCTTTTGGAGATATTTCAAGAACACAATGACAGAGTTAATGAACTGGTAGGAAAAGATTTCGCCCCCGGTACAGCAGAACGATACAGAACAGCAAAAAGTCATCTGGCCGAATATTTACAGATCGAACTTCGAAAAAAAGATATACCCGTTGTGGATGTGGATCATTCCTTTATTTCCGGTTTCGAATATTATCTAAAGACGAAAAGAAAGTGCAGCCATAACACGGCCATCAAATATGTGGTGAACTTTAAAAAGATCATTCGAATTGCCTATGCGAATGGTTGGATCAAAACAGATCCTTTTGCTAATTGGAAAGCTCGATTAAAAACGGTCGAGCGGGAATTCCTAACCGATGAAGAACTACAACGACTAATGCACCATTCTTTTACTAATGAACGATTGGAGCATGTAAGAGATTGTTTTGTTTTTTGCTGTTTTACAGGATTGGCCTATGCAGATGTAAAAAAATTGACACATGACGATTTTGTGATAGGGATTGACGGAGATCTTTGGATCAACACCAAACGTACCAAGACAAAAACAAAAAGTAACATTCCCGTTCTTCCCACTGCATTGATGATTCTTGAAAAATATGAGCACAGTCCGTTACTTGTAGATAAAAAGGTGTTACCAGTATTGACCAACCAAAAAATGAATGCCTATTTAAAGGAAATAGCGGACCTTAGCGGTATCAACAAACACCTGACCACTCATTTGGCCAGACACACTTTTGCGACAACGGTAACTCTTTCCAATGGTGTCTCCATTGAATCGGTAAGTAAAATGTTGGGGCATAAATCACTTCGAACCACACAACATTATGCGAAAATATTGAACCGAAAAGTCAGTGAGGATATGCAACTGTTAAAAAAGAAGTTGAGCTTCCAGGAAAAAGTCAAGTCAAAGAATGCTTAATCTCATTGTATTAAACTATTATCCATAACTTGTTCTGTGAATTCAACTTAAATTTATGGCAATTGGGAAGCACTCAGTTTACCCAAAAATTTGAAAGGTTGCCATATCATTTTAACCTTAAGTTTAGTGCCTTATGCAGATACTTTCGTGGTAAGTCCAATCATACAATGAATGAAAGCATTTGGTTATGAATTCTTATCAAAATTTGTAACCTAGAAATAAAACACAGAAAAATGCATTAATATTTCCACCTTGGCAAATAACCCCTTAGCTGCACTTATTCTTCATTTGGTTTCCATATTATGATTAATTGAATTATTGAGCCAAGTATCAGCATAAATATCAACTCAACGTTCAAAAGTAGCTTCCCCGCCCCTGAGTAATGTCTGGACGGAACAAGTGATGTTGATTCATCATGAACGGTCTCCAACAAGCCCTCTATCTTTTCCAAAATCTGGTCCAACAGGGTTTTTAATTCACTTTTATTCAAAAGAATTTCATCATTCCTCAAACCAGAAGCTTCCAAGTTTGATAAAGTGTTGTAATGACCCTTTATTTTGTTGATTTCCATAGATGCCAAATGAGATAATTTAATCGCTTCAATATTCAACAGCAACTTCTCTATTTCTCCATTGGTGTATGTACTTGAAGAAGTGCGTGAAGAATCAAGAGAGCATTTTTTTAAGCTAAAATTGCGGTAAAGTTCATTCAGGTTGTATTGCGCCAGATGCTTTTGTTCACTATCATACAGGATTTTTGAAAAATACCCGTGGTCGAGCCGATTTGTAAATAGCACCAAGACAAATACAAAAAGTATCGAAATAATCAGCTTTAAATTAAGTTTGCTCATTTTTCCCATGGCTTCTGTTCTTTAAATTGGTTTAGGTTTCCATATAAAGACCCCTTGTCGTTTCCTTGATTCCCTCCATCATTAGCAAATTCTCGGACCAAATTCAATATATCCGTCATCCGGAGAATCGCAATACACAAAATTCAGTGTTTACATATGGGAATTTTATTGATTATAGTTTTGAAACAGTTGATTTCCACTTTAAAATTCACTCCATTCACAAACCCCAAAAAGAGAAGATGAGCCAAGCCGGCACATTAATCATTTTCTATGTCCTGGCTCATAAATGAGCCTCAAAAATGTGCTGAATCTTTCATTGTCTCTGCTGATTGGCACGCCTGCAACAATCCCTATCAAAAGATTGTCCATGATTCCAAGTCTCATTTGTGGTCTAATTGTCATATCGAAATAATCTGTTCCAACATTTTTGTTCAATTCAATGCCAATGAAATTTCTTGTTCCACTGATCATATAGTGAAAATTGGAATTGATCTGCCAATTTGTTTCGACCAAACCATTTGAGAAATGGTGAAGGAATTGTGGGCCTGTGTATAGCAATGAATGGAAGTTTGAACCCCAGCGCTTAGCTACAATGTAAAAGGGGTTGTAAACGTTGCCTGTGAAGAGCTGTTCTGTTCCATAATTTACAAACTCGGTCAGCTCTAACTCATGGATATATCCAATTGCCATACTCGTATTGAATTTTTCAGATACGAAGAAAGAATACTGTCCCGCGATTTTCAGGCTATTGAGTTTACTGGACGGGGCATTTCCATTCATCCCTGAAGGGTAAATGGAAAACGGCAATTCCACTTCCAGGCCCAATCTGTCCAAAGGCGCCCACTCATATTCCACCAAGGCTTCGTATTCATCGTATACGCTTCTATCCGTAATTCCAAACCCCACGTTCCATTCCTTTTCACCTTTTCTAGCTCCCAAATCCCGGATTAAGTCAATATAAAGTGGTTCTGCATGCAGTATTTTTACTGGTGCTTGTTTCTCTATTTCATCGATGTATACGCTATCCTGTTCTTTCTTTTCTGGATTCTGTGCTTTCACACCTATGATTGCTATCATTAAAAGAACAATCGTCAATCTCATGTTTTTATATTTATGGTAATTAAATCTTCAATGTTGTCATTGGTCTTGACCATTGAATAGTCAGTCTGTCAGTAAATTGTAAAAACCCAACTTCCCAATGGAAGAAGAATAGCTGACGTCAAATTTTGCCATTCAATGACATCGGATAGTTTTTACAACAACAAAATGACGTTGGTTATGGAATTACAATCAAGAACGAAAGACCTTTTGGATAAGGTTGTACAGTCCAGACTTTTGTCTTTGGGTATTGTGATCTACTTCCTTTTCAATTTTGACCCTTTGGACCTCAGGAACCGTCTTAATTATCAAATCGACAGGGTCAAAAGTATCATCGTGTGAAAAATCCAAAAATCCTTTTTGGGGAACCACTGCTGTTTGAATTTGATGATGGACTCTAAAATTATCGAAAGCAAGTGAGTTTACACCTGTGAACAGTTCTGTATAAATAGAGCTGATGTTCCTAAAATACTTTCTCACAAGATCGTCCTTTGCTCGGGCAAAATGCTCATCCGTATGTTCGGTGATGATTTTTACAGGAGAGAACCAATAAAGCTCGGAGCTCCAGAGTGGCAAATGATATGGATAGACCAATAAAACATCGATGATTTCGTCCGGGTACATTTTAAAGGCTTCTTCAGCTATTTTTAGTGATTGTGCACTTAGGTCTGTGGGAATCAAAACTTTTCTCATAATGTGTTTTTTGATTTTGACCACAAGAATAGCCAGTGAACATTAAAGGGAAGTAAGAAAGGGATTAGAATGAGATTAAAATTTCAACGGGCTATTTCATAACCAAGGAAAATGTTGGGCAATTCAACATATACAATAGTACCCATTCCCAACTTGGAATCTATCCGCATTGTACCTCCATGAAGCCGAACTATTTTTCCGGAAAGGGAAAGACCAAAACCAAAACCTTTAAAAGTTCTTGCATTGGAGCCCCTGTAGAATGGTTCAAATACACTTTTAAGATCTTTTTCAGGTATTCCAATACCTTTATCTTCTATTTTGACCATTATGATTCCTTCTTCCACGTGGATACCGATATCAACCTGACCATCCATCGAATACTTAAGCGCATTATCCAGAATGTTCATAAACGCAATGGTGATAAGACTTTGGTTTCCTTTGAAGACAAGGTCGTCAGCATTTTTGGGCAGATTTTGGAAACAGTAATTGATCCGACTGGACATAACTTTGTCAAAGTTGGACTTTAAATCCATTAATATCTCGTCAATCCGAATCATATCAATTTTGAGGCCTTTGGAGTCTTGGTCCGTGTAGGCCAAATTGAAGAGGGAATTAAGGAGGTTGTTAAGCCTGTTTGCCTCCGTTTCTATAGCTTTCAATGCCAAGATATATTCCTCCTTGTTTCTGGAATTGGCAAGAGCTGTCTCTGCCTGTCCTATAATGGCCGTCAATGGGTTTTTGAGCTCATGTGATGCATTTTGGACAAAATTGTTCTTCATTTCAAAAGAAGTTTCCAATCTGTCCAACATATTGTTGAAAGTCTGTGTCAAGTCGGAGAGCTCTCCTTTTCCACGAACCTTTTCGAGTCTTAGGTTTAAGTTTTCCGCCCTTATCGTGTTTACTTTCCTTATAATTTTAGAAATAGGGCTTAGCGCCTGTTGTGCAAAATATTGGCCCAAAATGGATATAAAGACCATACTTATCAGAAAGGCTACAACGAGAATATCCCTGAGATTTTCCAATTTTCCGGAACCATAGAGGTCCTTGGCGGACATCAAAACCATAAAATCCCCTTGATTATCATTATAGAGCAAACCCGTGTGGTAGAAGTCGCCCAGCTTCGTTTCCGCATACTTCTCCTCAAATACTTTTTGCAAGAACTGACTTGGAAAATTGGCTTTAAGCTCTTTTGGAGGAATACCGCTTTCGGTGTCCACAGGATAGATAACTTCTTTTTCATCAGGAAGTGTCTGCAAATGCCTAAGTCTGATCGCTTCATAGATTTCGATCGTGACTTCATCTTTTTCAAGATAAACTTGGGCAGCGATAGTTGCCCTTTGGCTAAGCCTTAAGTAGAACTCGTTTTCTGTATATTCCTTGGCAAAGAAGTAAATGGAAAGGAATATCACGATTTGGAGCAAGCCTGTCAGTAGGATAAATATTATTGTGATTCTAGTTTTTAGTGGCATGAGCGCTTCAAATATTATTCCCTGATGACATAACCCATACCAATGACGGTTTGGATTAATTTGTTGTCAAAATCTTTATCGATCTTGTTCCGTAAATAGTTGATATATACATCAACGACATTGGTGGCCATATTAAAATTGATGTCCCAGACACTTTCCAAAATGTCAACACGGCTCGACACCCTATTTTTGTTCTTCATCAAGAACTCCAGCAAACGAAACTCTGTGGTGGTAAGCTTGATTTCAATCCCACCTCTCTTGACTATTTTAGTATTTGAGTCCAGTTCCAAATCTTGAACAATTATTTTGCCGCCAATTTTTATGTCTATATTGCTTCTTCTTGTCAAAGCCCGAATTCGTGCCAACAATTCTGAAAACTTAAAGGGTTTGACCAGATAGTCATCAGCACCGGAATCCAGTCCCTGTACAATGTTCTCGGTAGTACCCAAAGCTGTTAACATAAGTATAGGGGGCGCACTCTCCCTTTTTTTAATCTCTCTCGCTATTTCCCTTCCATCCATTCCTGGTAGGATAATATCAAGTAACACCAAATCGACCGTGTTTTGGTTCAAAAGTTCAAAGGCCATATTACCATCATATGCCAATAAGGTTGTGTAACCGGTATCTTCTAGTCCTTGCTTGATAAAGATTGCAACATTATGCTCATCCTCTATCACTAATATGTTTTTTGGCATACCTTATTCCGAATTATCATTGAAAATTAGAAGGTTAAAAATAGTTTTTTATTCAGCTAACAAATGAAGGTTTTTTTTCCATTTTATTGATTCTTTAAAATTAGAGAATTTGAGTTGGTTAAAGATTTCTTTAACTGAAAATATCATGACCCTAAGATTTTGTCATCTCCCAAATCTTACTCCAAATTTAGCGCACGGATCCTGGCCTATTTTTGCAGTGTTCGGGAAGATAAGCGTACAGCAAAAATAGGATAGGGCGCTGTCCTACTTTTTGCCATTTTCTTCCAACCATTTTTGGTAGAGTTCCTTTGCCTGTGGGCTCTCATCAAGGAATGTCCCGTAGTGTTCAATGGCATCATCCTGACCTTTGATGAATGCTGCCTCTTCTTTCTTGGAAATCCTTGATACCTGATGGATTGAAAATCCAATGACCAATAGGACAAGAACCAACAACCCCCAAGTAAGTTTTATGGCCCAACTGGGCAAGAGAAGGGACCGCTCTACTTTATGAAGAATCCTTTCCATCAGTCTTTGTTGTTCCTTAATATTGTCTTTTTGGTTGTTGCCGTACTCCTTTAGAAGAGCATTTAACTCGCTGGTATCTGGCCTTAATGGAAGGCCTTTCAAATTTTCATGCGCCTTTTCCAATCGGCCGATGCTCTTCTCAAAGCCGTTGATTTCCTCGGTCAACAGTTCCGCGATTTCATCCAGTTTTGCCATGATGTTTTATTTAGATTCCTATTCCAGTATCCCTGACCACCTTGATGGCCAGTTTGATGGTCTTCTTTATGATGGTCTGGGTCAGGCTTGTCGGGACATTCACGGTCTTGCCCAAAAGCTGCATGCTCTTGTCCTTGGCAATCCGCTGTGCCATGTTCCTTTCAAAGTTCATTTGACGGGCGATCCTGCCCATGGACATGGACCGGTGCACCTCGCTTCCCTTTAGGTTCGTTCCCTTGTACTCAAAACGGAAGCCCTGCAATTGGTTCTGCTTGTTGATACTGGGAATGACCTTTACATTGTTCTGCTCCATCGATTTGATATACTGGTCAAAGTCCCTTGGCCGGTCCCTGACCATGACCTTTTCATGGATTTTTTGTATTTCCGATCGGACATGTTTCATCCGGTAAAGTTTTTCCTGCTGTACTTCCCTTACCGTGGTCAGGTCCATCTGTTTGGCCACCCGTTCCGCCACTTGCTGGCTCCGCTTTCCGATGAAGCTGTCATTATAGGCCTTGCCCTGAAAGTTTATCCGGTTGGCATACAGATGGACGTGCACATGTTCTTTGTCCCTATGGACAAAGGCAACGGCCTGGTGCTGCTTGAGGTTCATCTCCTTGAGGAACCTTTCGGTCATCTCCTTGAGCTGCTCCCTTTCGAGTTTCCTGCCGTCCTCGATGGTGGGACTGAGCACAAAACTAAGCGTGTTCTTCCGGCACAGTTCGTTCTGCTCTTGGATGACCTTGAACTCCTCGGTGATCTCCCTCGGGGTCTCCCCGGCCAGATATTGGCTATGGATGATTTCCGATTCTTTCTCCTGGTTCATACCGTAGCTCATGGAGGCCGATGTATGCGATATGGATTTTCCCATGCCTATCATTTCCTGAAATTTAAAAGGTGTTGTCTTATCTCTTTGGCCAGCTGCGCCGTTTCCTCGGCCAACCTGGGGTTGCGCTTGCGGAACATATTGGTTATCAGCCTAAAATTTCGTTGGTACTTGACCAATAGCTTATAGGCCTCTATCTGTTCGTCCGTCATCCGCTCCACTATCCGGTCTTCAAAGGCCGCGCGTCGGCAGTACTCACTGATGGAAAGACCGCTCTTTCGGGCCTTGACCTTCAGCAGTTTCTTCTCGTAGACCGAGCACCGGAACTGGACGAACTCTTTCTTCATTTTCACATCATCTTTTGCGACCGTCGGGAGCAAAAGCAAGATTTGTCATGACAATGACACATCTTGAATTCGTTTCCGAACTTCATCCTTCGCGCTTTTTACCTTCCATTCGTTCATATCCTTGAAACCTTCATAGAGAGAGGACATATTCCTACTGTTCGGGC
>NZ_JBSXNR010000069.1:0-19473 GCF_056857735.1 Flagellimonas sp. L-11 | reverse complement strand
CTGGGACGTCGAGGCCGTTTTCGGCAACATCAAACAAAATATGGGCTTCAAACGGTTCCTGTTAAGGGGCATCGACAAGGTGGAGACCGAAATAGGGCTCATTGCCATGGCACACAACCTTAAAAAGGCAACTTTAAGGGCTTAGGGATCCTATGGCCCGATTTTTTCCAAGAGAAATAAATCGATAAAACGCAACATTAAGGCAGGCACCCACAAATCACCCCTAAATAAAAAGACCGCCTAAATGTTTTTAGACGGCCTCTTCTTTTTAATTCTGCCATTTGGGCATTGTTTTTCTGGGCCATGGACAGCACCAAAAACAACTTTTGCAGTGCACTTTTCACCAAAGTGGTCAAGACGGGCATTCTCACCCCACTTTTCACCCGTTTTTGTTCAAACTAAAAATATACGGTGGATTAAATAATCCCCCTAGCTTTTATTTCCAGGTATTTGTTGATGGTGTTGACGGTCAATTCCTCGGGTTTGGTCAAAATGGTCTGGATGCCATATTTCTGAAGTTCTTTCTGCATCAGCCGTTTTTCCAAAGAAAACTTCTCTGCAATGGTTTTATGGTAGATGGCCTGTAAATCTTCCGCATCTTCTGCAACAAGGGATTCCAACTCTGTATTTTCAAAGAAAATAACTACCAATACATGTTTTTTGGCCATGGCCAGTATAAAGGGCAGTTGACGTTTTAAGCCGGATATGTGCTCAAAATTAGTGTAGAGCAGTAATAGGCTTCGTTGGTTGACCTTTCGTTTTACCTGGGCGTACAATAAGCCAAAATCGGAATCGGAAAAAGCAGTGGAAATATTGTACAAGTTCTCCATGATGGTATTTAGGTGCGTGATTTTCTGCACGGCGGGAACAAAGGTTTCAATCTTTTTGGAGAATGTGAGCAATCCTGTTTTATCGTTTCGTTTTAGGGCAACATTGGAAAAGGCCAAGGCCGAATTGATAGCGTAGTCCAATAGGCTCAAGCCATTAAAGGGCATTTTCATGACCCTTCCCGTATCAATTATGGAATAAATGGGCTGTGACCTTTCATCTTGGTATTGGTTTACCATTAATTGGTTTTTTTTTGCCGTGGCTTTCCAATTTATGGTTCGTACATCGTCCCCTTTAATGTATTCTTTGATCTGTTCAAACTCTTGGGTATGTCCAATACGTCTTATTTTCTTCAGTCCAAATTCCGTTAAACGATTGCTTGTGGCCAAAAAATCGTATTGCTGCATTTGTATGATGGAAGGATAAACCGGCACCATTTGGTCCTTTTGGAACACAAACTTTCTTTTGATGAAGCGCAAGGGAGAGGATGCAAATACAATCAGATTGCCGAAAACATATTCGCCACGTTCCACAGGACGTACCGAGTATTCGAAAAAATGTGGTTCTCCTTTTAGTAATCGGGCTTTATGTTCAAAATCCCTTTTTTGGAACTGAACCGGTAATTCATCGATTATGGAAACGGCTGTCCTGAAAGGGTATTTGGAGCTTAGATGTACCGATAGTATATTTTGGTCGCTGTTCGATAATTTTTGGGGCAGGTTCCGCTGGGCTTTGATGGCCTTGGGGGTCGAGAACAATAAATAGAGGTCGAACACAAGGAGTGCCATCAAAAGAAACACCAACAACCAAGCTATGGGGTATAGGAGCGGTACCCAATAGGAAATTACAAAGCACGCGGCAAGCACGGCGATGTACCTAAAGAATGCGTTGTGGATGTATAGCGACCGAATGAATACCATGTTTATCGGGGGATTTCAACAGACTCCATGATCATGGAAACTACATTTTCGGTGGTCATGCCTTCCATTTCCCTTTCCGGGGTTAAAATTACGCGGTGGTTTAGCACGGGCACCAAGGCTTTTTTTACGTCTTCGGGAATAACAAAATCCCGTCCTGAAATGGCTGCAAATGCCTTGGCCGAGGTCAAGGTGGCAATGGAGGCCCTTGGTGAAGCACCTAGATACAAATGTGGATGGTTCCTGGTCTGTGTTATAATGTTGGCGATGTAATCCAATATCTTTTGCTCTACGACCACTTCGTGAATGTTCTTTTTGAACTCCAATAGTTTTTTAGGGGTAAGCACCGCCTTAATTTGGTCTTGTGGTTTTTCGCCCTTGCGCTTATGGTGGTTTTGTAAGATCATAACTTCTTCCTCCACGGACGGATAATCCACTTTGATCTTAAAAAGGAACCGGTCCAGTTGTGCTTCGGGCAGGGCATAGGTTCCTTCTTGCTCTATGGGGTTTTGGGTGGCCAATACCATAAATGGTTGCCCCATTTTGTAGGTAGTACCGTCCACGGTGGCCTGCCGTTCTTCCATCGTCTCAAAAAGAGCCGCTTGTGTTTTGGCTGGGGCACGGTTTATCTCATCGATCAAAATAATATTGGAGAAGATGGGGCCTTTTTTAAACTCAAACTCCGTGGTTTTGGTATTAAAAACGGAAGTTCCCAAAATGTCACTTGGCATTAGATCGGGCGTAAATTGAATTCGGCTGAACTCCGTTTTGAGCGTTTTTGCGAAGAGCTTGGCGGTCACGGTCTTTGCAATGCCGGGAACACCTTCGATCAGTGCATGTCCATCGGCCAAAATGGAAATGATCAGAAGTTCTATAAAATCCTTTTGGCCCACGATAATGGTGGATAGTTCTTTTTTTATCTGTTCCACGGTGTCCCTCAATGCTTCCAAGGGAACTCTATTGTCAAAGTTCAAGTCGTTATTTTCCATCAACGTTTGCTTTAAATGCTTCTATTTTTTGATTCAGGTTTTTCAATTCAATTTCGGTTACGTTCGGTTTGGCCCTCAGTTTTGAAATCATGTCCATCAAAGCTTTTACATCTTCCAAATCGGTATTGCTCCGCATGGCCAGGTTCCGCAAGAATGTTTCGTCCTCCAAATGTTGGGTGGAAACATGCAATTTGGTACGGAGGTATTCCAAAAAATAATCAATTTTATGTTTTGTTATCAGGGGCAGTTCCCCTTTTTCAAAATACATGTCGGCTATGGTCCTTGTAAAGGCCAAGGTCTGGTTTTTTAATGGGGGTAGAACAGGAATGGCACGTTGTTTCCGCTTTCCTTCAAAAATAATGTAGATAAGGGCACCGATAAGAATAAGGTAATAGGCCCATTTAAATTCTTTGGTATTCAAAAAGAGGTACATGGGCGAGGTGTAAAAGGATTTTCCCGATTTGTGGAAGTTGTCCATGTAGATTTGTCCTTTACTGTCCAGATAAGACAATAGGCCCGCAGTATATGCTTGGTTATCATCCTTTAGGATAAAGTAGTTTGTAAATGCTTTTGGAAAGCTGGTCAAAACAATCGTTCCCTTGCCAAAAGGTTGCTTTATGGTGTTTATATGTTTGGTGATGGTATCCAAACTATCCGCTTGGGCATACACTTGACCAAGAACCGTTGTCTGTAAGGTATCTATTCGTTCAAAACCAGGGGTGTAATAGTCCTTGCCAAATGTCGCTTTCTTGCTCTTGAATTTTGGATTTACGAGCTCATAATAAAAAAGAGGCTCCAGACCATTATTATAAACACTGCCTTGTTCCAAATGTAAGGTGTCCAGTAATTTTTTTTCAAAAGACCTTGAAGCAACAAATAGCATATTGCCTTGTTCCACCCATTCCAATAGGGAGTGCAATTCGGCCTCTTCAAAAGAGACGGATTCGTTCACAAAAAAGTACGTGCCTTTTATAGAGTCGGTACGGCTTAGGAATTCGAAAGGCGGTTTATGGATTTGTTGTATCGCATCTGGAAAGTGCTTTTCCATCAAATCGTTCAATACAAGGGTGCCATAAGGTATTTTATGATGGGAAACATAAGATGGGAACCAGTTGATTTTTTTTGGTTTGTTGTATTCCATCAAAAATATGGCCCCAAGGGTCAGCACACCGATCGCTATGTAAATCCATCCCTTTTTAAACATCTGTAATTGCTTTTTTTAAGGAATTAAATACAACTTCTGCCTTTTGGTAACGTTCGTGGTCAATATCAAATTCCCCGTACCAAACGTAGTCGTAGAGCAGGGTAGCCTTTCCAAAGGCCGTTTTTAGGGTGCTTTCGGAGAGTTCCGTTATGTAATCATCATTTGTTTTTTGCTGTTGCCAGTCTATCAATTCCCGCTCCGATAACAATTGTAAGATGTAGAGGTAATAGTACCGAATGGCGAGCCTGTAATTTTTATCCGCTAGGGCATTTTTGATCAATTGTTGTATGTCCTCGTTTTTAATGATGTGTTCTTCCTCCGATAGGGACACCACATTCGGGTTTTTCTTGTTTTTGCCAATCCCGTACATATTGGAATTGACAAAGAAGCGAATTACCAGGTATAAGAATAGGGCAAGGAGCAAATAGGGGAGGATCTCCAAAAAAACGGCCAAATAGCCTTCGGCCTTGCCCACGCCAAAAATCCATTCAAAAAAGCGACGTAACATGGTATAGAACCAATTGGTGAGGTCGGTCCACCAACTGCTTTCGATCTTTACTTCCTCATAGTTGAACGCGCTATCGTTCTTGTAAGTGTCGAGGTCTTCTTTACTGAATTCAATAGGTTCAATGTCCGATTCATCATATTTGACAATGGAATCGTTTTGGGCAAAAAATATTGTCCAGGATAAGAATAAGTATGATAAAATCAGTTTTTTGCGCATCTATTCCTCTGAAGGTTTCCCAAGGCTTTCAATACGTTCAAAAGTACCTGTAAAATTTTTCTTTTCGTTGAGGTTGAAAAATATCAAGGATGTGGACACTAAAAAAATAATGTTCATCAGGAACCTGATCAAGGTGCTCAAAATATTTAGCAAAAGATAGATGGGGTCGTTAAAAACATTGAAGTTCTCCGCATCCATTTCGCCGGAAAATACCCCCATTTTGATCCAGGTGTAGATAATGGTAGGCAAACTAAAGGCATAGGTGGCAATGGCAACGATAATGTAAACCACAAAAAGGGTCACAAAGGTCATCCACCAATTTTCTTTGATCAAGGTAAAACTATATTGGTATGATTCCATGGTATCCTTTTTAAGGAATACCAAAATGGCGAACGAAACGGATAAGGGCACGGCAAGGTAAATCCCGGGAATCAAACAAAATATTGCGCCTATCATTACGGACAGCCCGACCAAGATTCCCAAACCGATCAGGGACCAAAAAGAACCATATACGCCTTGTCGGATTTCATCATAATTTACGGCCCCTTTGTTGTTGATGTATGATTTTATGTAGTGCAACACGGTTCCCTGCGCCAGAACATAGGCCACAATGGAACTAAGTATCAAGGCCAATATGGCAAAAACCATAATAAATGGTGAATAGGTTTGGGTTGCCGTTGGATTGTCAATGGAACCCAGGTTAAATATGTCTCCAATGGTGAACATATAAAACCCCATTGAAATCAGCATGATCAAAATATAGGGGCCTACAATTTTTAAAATGGTGCCAAAAAAAGGTTTATACTCATTTCTGATAAAGCCAAAGGAATCGGAAAGGATCTCTCCCAATTCACGCTGTTTTTTAAATTCGATGTAGTTATTGGTTGTCTGCATGAGCGGTTTTTCTATGGATTTGGTATGGATAAATGATGTAGTAAAAAATTATTAGGGACAACGATCCCAGTATGATGAAAATTGCCAACCCATCCGGCATTTCCGTATGTCTGGTGACAAACCCTTCCAAAAAACCCGCAACAATAAAAAAGGGAACCGTGCTTACCATTATCTTCAGCCCGTTTTTAACCCCTCGTTTAAAAGATTCCAGTCGCGTATAGGTGCCCGGAAAAAGTATGCCATTTGCCAAGACCAGTCCGGCACATCCTGCAATGATTATCACCGATATTTCAATGGTTCCATGGATCCAAATGGTTCGGGCCGATTCCCACAACAGTCCTTTTTCATAAAAAAAGTATTGGAAACTCCCTAGCATGATTCCGTTCTGCAGTAAAATGTAAAGGGTGCCAACCCCAAAAAAGATACCAAAGGCAAATGCGTAAATGGCCACTTTAATATTGTTGATGGTAATGCCCAAAAACATATTGAACGCCCCTTGGTCTTTGTAAACCGCCATAGGATCGCCCTTTTCAATATTTTCCAGTGTCATGTTCACATACCCATTGCCCAGTATGGACCGGACAAAATCACCCTCGTTGGCGGAGGAGAATGCACCAATTGTTACAAAAAAGGCAAATACCAAAAAAGAAATCAATAGTTCACGGTGATGGGCTTTGAACATGGTCGGAAATTCTGTTTTCCAAAAATGGACAATACGGTTTCGGGATTCCCGTTTGGTCTTATATATTTTTTGATGGGCTTGCGAGGCAAGGGTGTTCAGGTAAACCTGTGTGTTGCTGCCAGGGTAAAAGGTCTTCGCGTAACTCAGGTGGTCGGTGATCTCAATATATAGATCGGAAAGCTCATCGGGGTGAAGTTGCCCTTTATTGAGCAAGGCATTTTCAAAAGCGGCCCATTTATCCTTATTTTGCCTAACAAAAGCGGCTTCGCGCATTAAATTTGATGGTTTGTAAGTAAAGAAACTAAAATATGGAACAATTTCAAATAGAAACGGCCCAAAATATAACCATCAACCAAAACACATCCCACCTTGGTGAGCGCATGCTGGCTTATATTATCGATAGTTTCATTATTTTGGTTTACACCATTTTGGTTTTTGTTTTTTTGATGTCCATTGAGGTTGATCTGGACGATCAATGGGCTTTTTATTTGATACTTACCCTGCCCGCCTTTTTTTATTATTTGCTTTTTGAAACCTTGATGGATGGCAAGACCATAGGAAAGGGGGCCATGAATCTACGGGTGGTAAAACTGGATGGTTCCAAACCTAATTTCGGGAATTATTTTGTGCGATGGGCCCTTCGCATTATTGATGTTGGCCTTACCTCGGGAGGTGCTGCCGTGTTGACCATTCTAATTAGGGGAAAGGGGCAGCGAATCGGTGATATTGCCGCCGGGACCACGGTGATAAGTGAAAAGAAGCGAGTGTCGTTGTCCGATACTTTGTTAAGGGAACTGCCCGAAGATTATAAGCCAACATTTCCGCAGGTAACTGTTTTTAAGGACCAGGAAATGCAAACCATCAAAGAGTTGTACGATAAGGCCTTAATCAACGGCAACCACAATGTTATAGTTTCGTTGGATAAACGCATCAAAGATGTATTAGGGGTACAGACTGTTCTGCGGCCCATCGAATTTGTAGATGTTGTCATCAAAGATTACAACTACTATACACAAAAAATGTAGTCATGCTGTATCAAACTATAGATATATTGGGAACTGTGGCCTTTGCCATTTCCGGGGTTTTGGTCGCTATGGAAAAGCGTCTGGATTTATTTGGCGTGCTTATCATTGCCTTTGTCACCGCAATCGGTGGCGGGACCTTGAGGGATTTGATGATCGGCAACACTCCCGTGGGCTGGATGCAGGACCTTACCTATGTGACCACTATTTTTATTTCGGTGGTTTTTGCCATCATATTCGTGAACAAGCTCAAATACCTCAGAAAATCGTTGTTTCTGTTCGATACCATCGGTATTGGGCTTTATACCATGGTTGGGGTGGAAAAGGGCCTGGAAGCGGAACTGTTGCCCATTATGTGCGTATTTTTGGGCACCATGACGGCCTGCTTTGGTGGTGTGATACGGGATATGCTCTGCAACGAAATCCCGATTATTTTCCGAAGGAAGGAAATTTATGCGACCACTTGTATTTTGGGTGGTGCCAGTTATTTTCTCTTCATGCAATTTCCGATAAAGGATAGCTACGCCTACATAGCAGCTATCTTGGTTGTGATCTCTTTAAGGTTGGTTGCGGTTAAGTTTGATGTTCGCTTGCCCAACATATATAAAAAAGAAGCCTGAGAAACCTTCCCTAACTTTTCTTCAATAGTGGTTAATTATTGCTTAGTGCCATTAACCCCTTGTTAATCAATTTTACTTTTTCATTAGTCGTAATCCCTTGTGTATACCGCTACATTGGCACCCAAGTAACATAAACAACCAATCAGTATTACAGGTATGGGAACATCACGATCATTGACCATTACATTTTTAGGGCTGATTTCATTTCTTGGAATCAATCAGGCTAGCGCACAAGGGTGTGTTGCAATACGACATTTTTCCTCTTGTGTAGGGAATACTTTGGAGAATAATTTATTGGGTCCGGGTGACATTCAAATTGGAAGCAATTACAGATATTTCAAATCCTTCCGTCATTTTAGGGGAACCGAAGAGGAACCGGACAGGGTTTCCAATGAGACCGAAGTTATCAACCATTCCCATTCTTGGGATTTCTTCTTGACCTATGGAATATCCAACAGATGGTATGCCAGTATTACCATCCCCACCGTTATAAATACGCGTTCCTCGTTGTACGAACACGGACGCGATGAGCGCAACACCACTTTTTCCCGTGGCTTGGCCGATATTCGGGCAGGTGTTGGCTATTGGCTTTTCGATCTTGAAAAACACCAAAACGGAAATTTGGCATTGGGTTTAGGGCTTAAGCTGCCAACGGGAAGCTACAATGCCTCCGATATTTTTTACAATGTTGGGCCCGAAGGAGGGCCACAGGTGAGACCCGTGGACCAAAGTATTCAGCCCGGGGATGGTGGATTTGGAATCACCTTGGATTTTCAGTTTTACCAAAAGATTGCCGAACGATTTTTTGCCTATGGAGGTGGTTTTTATTTGATCAACCCAAGGGAGACCAACGGTACACGGACATTTAGGGAAACTTTGAGCCCAATTTTGGAAAATGAGGCCATTATGGCCGTTCCAGACCAGTTTTCACTCCGCGCCGGGGTAAGCCATAGTTTGGGCAATACCATTTCCGCCTCATTGGGAGCACGCTACGAAGGTGTGCCCGTGAAGGACCTTATTGGTGGCAATGAAGGTTTTAGAAGACCCGGGAACGTACTCTCCATTGACCCTGGAATCGCTTTTATGAAAGACAATTTCTCCTTGAACCTCAATGTGCCGTTCGCAGTGAGAAGGGAACGTCCGCAGAGTGTAACCGATTTGGAAACACAACAGATGACAGGAGAGCCTAGACAGGGGGATGCCGCTTTTGCAGATTACCTGATCAATGTAGGGGTCTCGTACCGATTTGCACGAAGCAAGGTAAAAGTTGACCCAAAACTAATGAATGAATTCAATAATTAAACTTCGATGACCCTTGCGAAAATACATTAAAGAAAATTTGCAGGCCATTTCCGTGGGCTTGGTATATTTTTGGTTTGGGGCATTAAAATTTGTCCCAAACCTTAGCCCAGCTGAAGACTTGGCAAAAAGCACCATGCATCAACTTACTTTTGGATTGATACCCGATGGGGTTTCCATAATCCTACTTGCCTTTTGGGAAGTAGGATTGGGTTTTTTGTTTGTGTTCGGATTTTTTAGAAGACAAGCTGTAATCATGGCTTTGGCCCACATGGTATGCACCTTTGCACCGCTATTCTTTTTTCCGGGCGATGTTTTTGGGGAAGCACCGCTATCCTTGACCCTTGTTGGGCAATACATTATAAAAAACCTCATAATTATAGCGGTCCTTGTTTCCATTTACGAAAGAAAAAAGGTTTCCGAAAAGTCTGGAGAACCAATAAGGAACCAAAAATACGGTTTGCCCAACCGTAAGTTAATCGGAAAAAACCTCTTCAAAAAAGTGTGACATACGCTGCCAAGACCGATCACTTGCCAAAGGGTTGTACATCATGCCATCATCAGGTGCATTGGCATTGGGGTTGGTGAAAGCATGCCCCGTATGGCCAAAAACATCCATTTCCCAGACCGCATTGCGTTCAGTGAGTTCGTAACCCAAGGAAACAATGTCCTTGGGAAATGCCAGCGGGTCTTCCCAACCGTGCAGTACCAATATTTTTGCCTTGATGTCCCCTTCGTGGTCCAGATCGGGCGGGTCAAAGATTCCGTGGAAACACACCGCCCCTTTGATGTCCGCGCCGGAACGGGCCAAATCCAAAGCGCATTTTCCGCCAAAGCAAAATCCTATAATTCCAACCTTTTCGGTGTTGGCCAAATCATGTTCCTTTATTTTGTCGAGTGCTAAAAGTATCCGGTCGAGCAGCTCTTGGCGATCGACCAATAATTCGTTCATCAATGCTTCGGCCTCGGTCGCATTCTTGGCTCTCTTTCCTTTGCCGTACACATCAATGGCAAATGCCAAGTAACCTTGTTTGGCAAGTTCGGTGGCTTTGTCCGCTTCAAAGTCTGATTGGCCTACCCATGTGTGGGAGACCAAAACCACAGGGCGTTTGCCCTTAATGCTATCATCGTAGGCAACCACTCCTTGGTAAGATTGCCCACTAGTTGCATAAGTAAAATTGTCAGTTTGTATCATGCTGAGTTTAGTTATGTGTTGAGGGCTGTTAAATTATAGTATTTTTTGATCGGTTTACAATACCTCGGCCTTGAGAATGTAAACGTTTTGCCAGGGCCAATCGCCATCACCTACGGGAACATTGTTTATCGCGTCCACTACATCCATTCCTTCGACTACTCGGCCAAAAGGAGTGTAAGAGTCATCAAGATGATAGGAGCCTGGATCGGTAACCACAATAAAAAACTCGTACGGTGAGGCCAATTTATGGGGGTTGTCCCTCTCGCTACTGGGCATGGAAATGGTTCCCCGGTGGTGTTTATGGCCTTTTTTGGCATCAGGAGGGAGTAGGTATCTTCCTATTTCACTCCGTTTTTGGGCTATTTTCCTGTCATCCGAGTTGCCCCCTTGAATAATAAAATCCTTCACAACCCTGTGGAACTGGGTACTGTCAAAATACTTTTGCCGGGCCAAATAAATAAAATTGGCTTTGTGGTAAGGCACATCATCATACAACTGAATGGTGAAACTGCCCATGGTAGTGGTGATTTTTACCTTGTCCTTTTTTAAGTTTTTTTCGTAATCGAAAAAGAAGTCGATGGCATTTTCCTCGGTAAGCTTAAAGGGTTCTTCCTCTTCTTCTTCCATTGCAGTATCTATCTGTGTTTGGGGAACAGTGTCCGTTTTTGCAATATTTTCCTCAACTTTGTCTTTGTCCTTCTTTGGGGATTCTCCGCAGGAAACGAATAAAAAAAACAATATACTTGTAGTTAAAGCCGAATGTCTCAACAGCATGGATTTTAATGAATTTTGTCAACGTGCCCTAAAATTAAAAAATCTCCCACTTCCTGGGGAGGATTCGCATCATAAAATGTCCCCACAGCTTCGTGTGGATTGGTTGAAGGAGAACAAAGTGCAAGATGTAAACCCCAAGCGGGCCGGGGTCATGGCGCTATTTTATCCAGATTTGGAACAAGAGACCCGCTTACTTTTGATACTTCGGAAAGTGTACCAAGGCGTGCATTCCAACCAAATCGGATTTCCGGGCGGAAAGGTGGAAAAAGAGGACAGGGACCTGATGCAAACTGCCCTAAGGGAAACCCATGAGGAAGTTGGCGTACCACCTACAGCGGTTGAGGTGATCAAGGAACTTAGTGAAGTGTATATTCCGCCCAGTAATTTTTTGGTAAGGCCTTACATCGGGATCTATCCGAACCCGCGACCATTTATCAAGGAAGAAAGCGAAGTGGAAAGCCTGGTCGAGGTGTATCTCAGGGATTTTTTGGATGATTCCAACCATATTGAAGAAATTTTGAGCACTTCTTACGCAAAAAATATAAATGTACCTGCCTTTAAATTAAATGGTTACACAGTTTGGGGCGCTACGGCCATGATGATGAGCGAGATCAAGGAACTTTTACGACAGGTGCTTTGAAGCTATTTTGTAAATTTGCAGTCAACAATCAACGCTATACATGGGTCTGTTTAAGAAAAATCCTTTTGGACATATTTTATTTTTTAAACGATGGCTGATCCGTATCGCCGGTATGATGACACACCAGCGTTACAAAGGATTTAATACTCTCGAGATAGAAGGGTCGCAGATTATCCGCGATTTGCCCGAAAACAATGTTCTTTTTGTGAGCAACCACCAGACCTATTTTGCTGATGTGGTGGCCATGTTCCATGTTTTTAATGCCAGTTTGAGTGGGCGGGAGGACAATATTAAAAATTTGGGCTATCTCTGGTACCCCAAATTGAATATTTACTACGTAGCGGCCAAGGAGACCATGAAAAAGAGTCTATTGACCAAAATTTTGGCCTATGCAGGTTCCATAAGTATTGAGAGAACTTGGAGGGCCGATGGTCAAAATGTGAACCGACAGGTGAAGTTCAGTGATATTTCCAATATTGGAAAAGCCTTGGATGATGGGTGGGTAATAACCTTTCCACAAGGCACAACAACACCTTGGAAACCATTGCGAAAAGGTACCGCTCACATCATAAAAAAATATAAACCCGTTGTGGTTCCCGTGGTTATTGATGGGTTCCGACGTTCGTTTGACAAGAAAGGGCTTCGTGTCAAGAAGAAAGGGATACTTCAATCCATGCAAATTAAAGAGCCATTGGATATTGATTACGACAACGAGTCGATTGATGCCATATTGGAAAAATTGGAGTATGCCATTGAGCAGCATCCATCTTTCCTAAAGGTAATCCCTCAAAAGGAGCTTCTTGCCTACGAGGAGGAAAACCAAAAAAGACGCTACAGTTATAAGGGCAAGTTGGACGATTAGACCTCTAACCTTTTAAGGTCGTTGTAGTTTTTTCTAAGTCTTTTTAGTAAGATGCCGTAAAGTAATTTGTAGAACAGCCATATTAAAAATAGGATAGCGGCTATAAATACTACGGATATCCCGATCACCATGGCCCAAAATGTTATGCTGTCCCCGTCTTTGGATGCAGCTTCAACAATTTTCTGTCCCTCGGAACCATAAAGGAGTGCCCCGTACATGTTTATGATCAAATAGGTGGTGAAGATGATAAGATTGAACCAGACATATTGTGTTACGGTTCGTTTTACCTTTAAAATGGTCCGCATCAAATTCTTGGAGGAATCCGTGAACGATATTTTTTTGTAATTGATGTAAAACTTATAGATAAAGTAAAGGATAATGGCGTAGTTGATGATGTTAAGGGCCATAACGACCTTATAGATATGCATGTCCTTTAGCTCCTGCATGCTTTCTGGACCGCTAAAAATAATATTGATACCCGCCCAGAACACAAACTCTATGATGCTGATATAAAAAATCCATTTAACCATGGATGATGACTTTTTCTTGGTCATCGGATAGATTTGCTCATAGGACAGCTTGGGAAGGTCTGCTTCCCGCTTCTGCCAATCTTTTTTCAAGAGCTCCAGTTCATCCAGCATAATCAAGGATTTAATATGGTTCTTAATTTATTTTTTACCCTGCTCATCTTCACTCTCGCATTTACTTCCGTAATACCCAAAGTTTCGGCTATCTCCGTGTAATCCTTGTCTTCCAGATAGAGGAATACCAAGGCCTTGTCAATATCACCAAGCTGTTTTATGGCGTCGTACATCAGTTTTAACTGGCGTTCTTCCGTATCGTCATAATCCGTGGCCTTGATTTTATGGAGGACCGACTCAAAATCCTGGGTCTTTACCCTTTTTTTTGATTTACGGTACAAGGTAATGGCCGTATTCAACGCCACACGGTACATCCATGTACTAAACTTGGCATCTCCCCGAAACTTTGGATATGCTTTCCACAATTGAATAGTGATTTCTTGGAACAGGTCGTTGTGGGAGTCTTTGTCGTTGGTATAGAGACTACATACCTTATGGACAATATTTTGATTGTCCTCAAGTTCCGTCACAAAACGATGTTCCAGTTCTTTGTTCACTAAACGGTTGGTAAAGTTGCTTTAAATATAAGTATGCAGAAAGCAACATTTGTTACAGTGTTTGATGAAAAACCTATTTACGATAGTCCAATGCAGGAGGTCTGTTGCCCAACATGGGAATATACTTGAAGTCTTTTCCCCTTCTTTCATCCAATTCCTTTTTGGCGGCCTCTATTGTTTTTGGGTTTTCAAAAATATCCATTGCGGTAAGGGCTATGGTTTTGGCGGCTACCATCATTCCCTTGGAGCCAATGCTCATACCTCCGGCAGCTACGGCTTGCCAACTGTGTGCAGGTGTTCCGGGTACCCATGTCGCCGTTCCCAGACCAGCTGTTGGTACGGTAAAACTAACGTCTCCCACATCGGTGGAACCAAATGCATTGGCTGTTTCTTTGTATGGTTGGATTTTTTCGGCAGTGGAAATGTCCGGTGCGCCTTTGTCCAAAGTTTTGGATATTTTTTCGGCAAAGGCCTTTTCCTCATCATTGTAAGTAACCCCACCTACTTTCACCAGGTTGTCGTACATTATTTTTTGCACGGTCAGGTTGGGCAGGAGTTCGTGGGTTCCCCCGATCATTTCATACTCCATGGTAGTTCCTGTTCCCATCGCAGCTCCTTTCGCTGCTTTTACGATCCTATCAAAAATATCCACGACCACATCCCTGGTGTTGTGTCTTGCGTAATAATACACTTCGGCAAAGTCGGGAACAACATTTGGCGCTTTACCTCCATCGGTGATTACGTAGTGAATTCGTGCATCTTCGGGGATATGCTCGCGCATCATGTTTACCATGGCATTCATGGCCTCTACGCCATCCAATGCCGAACGTCCCATTTGTGGTGCGGCCGCGGCGTGCGCAGAAACCCCATGGAACCTGAATTTGGCAGATTTGTTGGCCAATGCGGCACCTGCACTGGCGGCATTTGCCGAACTTGGGTGCCAATGAAGGGCCACGTCCACATCATCGAACACGCCTTCGCGAACCATATAAACTTTACCGGAACCACCTTCTTCGGCCGGGCATCCATAAAAGCGAATGGTCCCTTTAATGTTGTTGGCATCCATCCAGTCCTTTACCGAAATCGCCGCAGCGGTGGATGCCGTTCCAAACAAGTGGTGCCCACAAGCGTGACCGGCAGCCCCACCAGCGGATTTTTTCTCTGGAACAGCCTCTTGAGAAAGGCCGGGCAAGGCATCGTATTCCCCCAAAATACCAATTACAGGATACCCAGATCCATATTCGGCTTTAAAAGCCGTTGGGATACCAGCAATCCCTGTTTCGATGGAGAACCCAGCATCGGAAAGGGTTTTTTGTAAAAGGGCGGAACTTTGCTCTTCCAAATATCCCATTTCAGCCAAGTCCCATATTTCATGGGCAATTTCAGTGTATTTTTCAGATTTTGAATCTAAAGCCTTGATCACATCGTTTTTCTTTTTTTGGGCATGAATACCCATGGAGCACAACAATAACAGTGCACCTAGCGGGAGAATTTTTTTCATGGGTCGAAGTTTTTTTGAGTTAGATGCTAAAGATACAAAAAAACCAGGCCTGGGATGACCCGCTCAAACAGGTAATACTTAAATTTGTCGGTATGTCGAGCATGAACATTCCTCAATCCAGTTATCCAAGAGTCGTAATTATAGGCGGCGGTTTTGGAGGCATTGCATTAGCCAAAAAATTAAGTAAAAAAGAAGCCCAAGTGGTTCTGTTGGATAAACACAATTACCACAATTTTCAACCCTTGCTGTATCAAGTGTCCACAGGTGGGCTGGAACCTGATTCCATTGCATACCCCATCAGAAAGGTGTTGCAGGGCTATCCCAATTTCTTTTTTAGATTGGCACAGGTGAAGGAAGTTAAAACGGATACCAAACGAATCAAGACCAATATCGGGGAGATTTTTTATGATTACCTGGTGGTAGCAACGGGTTCGGAAACCAACTTTTTTGGTAATAAGAACATTAAGACCAAGGGTATGGCCATGAAAACCATTCCGCAATCCCTGAATTTACGAAGCTTGATCCTGGAAAATTTTGAGCAGGCACTTTTAACGGATGACCTCCATGAGCGTGATGCCTTGATGAACTTCGTTATAGTGGGCGGTGGTCCCACAGGGGTTGAACTGGCAGGGGCTTTGGCAGAGATCAAAAAAGGGATTTTGCCGAAGGATTACCCCGATCTGGATACCCGTAGGGCACAAATAAACTTGGTGCAAGGCGGCGATAGGATTTTGCCGGCAATGAGCGAAAAAGCATCGGAGAAAGCGGAAAAGTTTTTGGAAGAGCTCGGGGTAAATGTTTGGAAAAACATCCGTGTAACCGATTACGATGGCAAAAAGGCAACCACAAGCACCAAGACAATTTTTGAGGCAGAAACCTTGGTGTGGGCCGCTGGAGTTAAAGCAGTGGGACTAAAAGGATTGGATGCCGAGGAACTTCTTAGCAGGGACAAACGTTTAAAAGTAAACGAGTTTCATCAGGTCATGGGACTGGAAGATGTTTTTGCCATTGGTGACGTGGCGCAAATGGAAACGGAGGAGTTTCCCTATGGACACCCTATGATGGCCCAACCTGCCATACAACAAGGGAGAAACCTTGGGGACAACCTGGTTCGATTGATAGAGAACAAACCGATGAAACCTTTTGTTTATAAAGATAAGGGCAGCATGGCAACCGTAGGAAGGAACAAGGCGGTGGTGGATTTGCCAAAATTCAGGTTTCAAGGCGTATTTGCTTGGTTTGTTTGGATGTTTGTGCATCTATATTTTCTGATCGGTTTTAGAAATAGGGTAGTGGTCTTTATCAATTGGGTGTACAATTATATTCGATTTGACCGTGAAGCCCGATTGATTATCCGACCTTTTAAAAAACAGAACAAGGTGGAAAAGGATACCCTGATGCAGGACTGATGTAGTTTGCTGAATTTCAAACACCAAGGTTGGAATTTAGCTAATGGTTATGGTGGGCTGTTCAAGCTTTGGTAAATTGTAGTAAAACACTTGCCGTGAACAAATCAGCCTTTTTTCTCACCTTAGCCATGTTGTTCAGTCTGACGATTCACGCCCAAAATAGTACTGTTATTTCCAAAATCGCGGAGTCTCCAATCTATATTGAGGGTTTTAATTATCCAAAATTTGATGAATTATCACATTTTGCCTGGTTCAGTATCAATTTTGAAGCTTTGGAGGATACAGAAATCCAAGTTATTGGCGAACATTACCGACGCTACCACGCAGACAGGTTCAGTTTAGGTGCGCAGCTAAACCAAAGGGTCGGAAAACAACTTTACATGTTGGGAGGATATCAAAAAGAATGGGATTTATACCATAGTGGCAGGGGATATCCAAATCCCGACCCGCGCCATGAAATTTTTCTTGGTATGGAACACCAAGTTCGTGAAAATATGCTTTTGGATGTAAAGCTCGTCCGCCCGATCAAAGCATCCAATTTTTATAGTATGGGGCTGGAAGGAGTGGGTACACGACTTGAGATGGGAACCCGAATAAAATTTTGAGATTTTTTATCTTCTCGGATGAAAATTTTTGAGAACCTGCGTCAAATGTGTACGGTTAACATGCATGTACACCTCGGTAGTGGTAATGCTCTGATGCCCCAACATTTGTTGTATGGCCCTAAGGTCGGCACCATTTTCCAAAAGATGGGTAGCAAAGGAATGCCGAAAGGTATGGGGGCTGATATTTTTATCCAACCCAATTTTTTCTGCAAGTCTTTTAACAATGGTGAAAATCATGGCCCGGGTCAATTGGTTACCCCTACGGTTTAAAAAAACAAAATCCTCGTGTTCTTTTTTTATGGGCAAATGCACCCGGACCTCTTTCCAATATATGTTGATGTATTTTTGGTTCACATCACTGATCGGAACAAAGCGTTGTTTGTTCCCCTTTCCCGTTACCTTTATAAAATCCTCATCAAAATACAGGTCGGATAATTTTAGACTGATGAGTTCCGATACCCGAAGACCACAACCATACAAGGTTTCCAAAATTGCCCTGTTGCGTTCCCCTTCGGGTCTGGATAGGTCGATGGCGGCAATCAAATTGTTTATTTCCTCCTCGGAAAGGGTGTCGGGCAACTTTCTTCCAATTTTTGGGGTTTCAATAAGATCCATGGGATTATCCTCCCGGTAATCCTCAAAGACCAAATAGGTAAAAAAACCTTTTAAACCCGAAATGATCCTTGCCTGCGTTCTAGGGCTCACTATTTTGGCAATATCATAGATAAACTGTTGAACCGTTTCCCGAGGGATTGCCACGGGTTTTTCATCAATGGAATTCACCTCAAGAAAACGGACGAGCTTTTGAAGGTCCATGGCATAACTTAAAATGGAATTTTGGGAAAGACCCCGCTCTATCTTCAAATAATTTTGGTAGTCCTTTATTGCTTGTTGCCAGTTCATATCACCAAATATAGTGACATTCCATTTTCAGGATCGATTAAAAGTATGCATTGGTCAACCCAAACAGCCCTTTGGTCAATTGGGGGGATTAAAACCACAAGTTTTAATACTTTCCCATTGGATATTGAATGGATAAATAATTGAAAATGTCCATTTTGTAGGAAAATTATATCAAAAGACACTTTTTTGCTGCTGATGACGTTCTGTTGTTAATAAAATTTCAACAATGAAGAAAAAGACATTTGTAATGGCGATCATAGCCTTGGTTGCCGTAAGTTTTTCATCCATGGCGCAGCGAGTGGATCGGACAAATTTTAAAGCAGGGGTTCATTTAGGGATCCCATTTGGGGATATCTCCGATTTTTCAAATTTTGAACTAGGTCTGGATTTAGGATATCATTGGGGGGTTTCGGAACTCATTGATGCAGGTATCTCTACAGGATTTATGAATGCCTTTATTAATAACGATACGGCAGATTTTGGCCCTGTGGTGGTTGAGGGTGACTTTCCCAATATTCAATATGTTCCTGTAGCGGGTGCTTTTAGAATATACCCCACTTACGATTTTAAGATCGGTGCCGATGTAGGATATGCCGTTGGAATAAATGATGGTAATACAGGAGGGCTTTATTTAAGGCCCATTATCGGTGCCAACCTCAATAGTACCACCGAAATAAACATTTCTTATGTAAAAATAAGTGATGATTACGATTTCTCGATGGCGACATTGGGAATTTTATTTTTGTTTTAGAAAAGAAAAAGCAGCTGTTTTTACCCCCAAATCCTGCAGTTTAAATTCTGAATATTAACCACAGATCACACTTGACAAATGAAAAAACTACTTTTAGCTGTTGCTTTGTTTATGCTTGGTAACCTATCCGTTAAGGCCCAAACAAATTACAGGGCTGTCTTGGGGTTGGGCATTGACCTTTATGATGAAGCCACCTTTTTTGGAGCTACCGGTACATATTTTTTTTTCCGATAATCATGTAGGTCAAACGGAATTGGGCCTCAATTCGCAATAGATTGATGATTTCTTGTAAAAACATCCAATTAAATAAACATTTTATCTTTTTAAGCCAAAAAAATGACATTGCTATATTTGTAACCTTAACTAAAATTAAACTGAGTCGTCCTAAAATAGGTTGACAGTTTTTAATAATTAAATCAATCCAGCGAAGCTAGCTTCGCTGGATTTTTTGTTATGTATAAAATTAGGTGTTTTGTATTTAAGACTCAAATGTGGTCTTTTGTTATTATAGGTTTT